>NZ_JAYGHW010000093.1:0-95857 GCF_034932185.1 Spirulina sp. CCNP1310
GGGTTTCCGGGGGGGTGGGTTGGCTGGTAATTTCTGGTGGGGTTTCCGGGGGGGTGGTGGGTAGGGGCGCAAGGGTGAGGGTGGTGGGAATGCGATCGCTCAAAGGCCCGGCATAGCTGACAATGCAGTTTTGTAGCACCTCTTCCCCACCGCTACGGCAGGCAATGCCTGCACTGCGATAGCCCACATCAAAGAGGGCTTGACGACGGGAGCGATCGCGGTTGCCATCGTCAATGATCAATTTCGCCACCAGCATTAAGGGGCTGCGAAAACCGCTGGCACTTTGGGCAAAAATCCCTTGCTCCTGGGCTAATACCACCCCGTTGGCGGCTTGGTTGACCAAACCTTGGGCGGATTGGGACAGATTGGGGGAAACTTCTAAGGGGAGGGCGGGCCGCAGGGTACGGAGAACGGCGATCGCCTCATCTAACGCCGCTAAACCCTCTTGAGTCATCACCGGATTTTCACCGGGCAAGCTCATCTCAGTAGCACTGTAGTATCCCCGCAACCCTTCAAGCCAAAGGGCATAACGGCGGGGATTGGTTCGTGCTCGGTTTAACTCTTGGAGCACTTTATATTCCAAAACAGACAGAGTGGAATTGGGGTCAAAACTTCCTGGGGCTTGGGCTAGGGTATCCGCCTCAGACTGGGCAAAGGCCGGTGCTCCGAGGGTCAGGAACCCCCAAGCAATCAAACCACTAGTAAGGGTAAAGGTACAACGACGAAGAAACAACATAGGAATTGTCAGGAATTTTCCAGTAAACAGTAACAATAACCGGAACGCCTCAAGAAACGTTCATCAACAACGTACCCAATCTTAGCGAGATCAGTGGAGGGGCGTGGGAAAACCCGAGGGTAATTCAGGTAAAATTCTGCCCCGATTCCCCCAGGGTAATCCCGCAACGGAGTTCCTCCGGCATGGGGTAAGATTGGGGGGAATTTCTCCACGTGGGCCATTGCGGCAATCCCCATAGCACTCATGTTAATGGTTGAAGAATCCAATCTCTTTTGGTTTGGCTTAGTTCTCTGGTTGGGAGGGACAGCGTTTTTCCTGAGTTTATTGGGGGGAAATAAAAACACCCCATCCTCAGCAGCAACATCGTCTGCCGCTCCACCGGATTCATCCCCCTTACCGCCGCTGGCCTTGGACTGTACCTATCGCTTTGATGAAATTTTGAGCGATCGCCTCAAACAAGCCAAGATCTTCACCTGGAACCAGTTTCAACGCAAAGGCGGTCTCACGCCCCTCCATCTTAAGCAACTGCGTCAAGGCCATTTAGACAAGCTCAGTTTTGGCGAACTGAAGCGGGTGGCCACCCTCCTCAATTGGAGTTTAGAGGAACTCTTCCAAACCTATGGGATCACATTCCCCTCCCTCGGTCAAGCCTTCCAAGAGGTGGCCAAACTCCATGAACAGGGCCAACAACTCTACAACGAAAAAGTCACGCTGGAGATGGATTTAAGCACGGCCCAAACCAGTTTGGCGATCGTCCGTCAGGATTTGGCCACCAGCCAAGAACGGGTCGAACTCCTTGAAACGGAGTTAGAGCGCCGGGAGCAGCATTGGCAAACCACCGTTGAAGATGCCAACAACCAAGTGATCCAGCTTCAGCAGCAATGCCGCCGCCTCCGGGCCGAGGTGCAACAGCAGCGGGATCAACTCACCCTCGAATTCCAACAGGAAACCTTCGCCCTACTTCAAACCCTCTTAATGAATTTCCCCACCGCCACAGTAATGGCAGAAGTGAAGCCCAATCTCCCCGCCCGCAATGTCGTCGCCTTATTTGGCCCCCTCAAATCCCTCCTAGAGCAGTGGGACTATCAACCCATTGGCGAAGCCTGGGGACAGGTGTTCTTTGACCCCCAACTACACCAAGCCGATAGCCCCGATATCCGTGAGGGGGAATTGGTCTATGTGCGGTTTGTCGGCTATCGGGATGGGGAGCAGATCCTCTGTCCCGCTAAGGTGAGCCGCAGTCTGCCCCGCGCTTAATGATGGCTTAATCCTTCAGTCGTTCCAGCATGGATGGGCGTAGGGGCGAAAAATTTTTCGCCCCTACTCGACTATGCCTTTACCCAATGTTTTTGCAGTGCTGCCAGCAGTTTCGGGGCCTGGATTGGCTTACCCATAAAATCTGTGGCCCCCACCATTTTCGCCCGCACCCGATCCACTAACCCATCATTGCTGGTGAGGATCACCACCGGCAGATTTTTAAACTGGGCAACGCGGCGAATTTGGCTACAAATTTCATAGCCATTGGCAATGGGCATCATCAGGTCTAAAAAGACAAAATCCGGTTTGTGTTGGAGGAGGGTGGGCAGGGCTTGGACGGCTTCTTGCACCCAAATCACCCGATAGCCCGCTTCCCCGAGAATTTCCTCCAAGGTGCGGCCAATTTGGGGGCTGTCATCAATGCAGATCACTACGCCCTTGGTGTCGCCGGCAGGGGAGACTGGGCATACTGGGGGGGCTGGGGCGGTGGGAGGAGCGCCGAGATCGGGGACTTCACTTAAGCCCATGGCCTGCTGCCGAACGTAGGGCAGGAGCGATCGCGTCAACGCCAGTAAATCTTTTTTGAGCAACACCGCCAAATCCCGGAGCGTCCGCTTGCCGTTAATTAACTCCGCTAACTGTTGGTAGCTCTTGGGGGGGAGGGTGGCTTGCAGTTGGTTGTGGTTTTTAACGATTGGGGCCAAGTTGGGGGAACAGAGGGCTAGGCCCGCTTGGGCCCATTGGCTCCAGAGGTTTTGGGTTTGGGTGAGCGCTCCGTCAATTTCCAGGGTCCAATTGCGGGGCAAAATGCCGGTGTCAGCGGTGGAGGGGCGCACCCCTAAGCGGGGCGCACCCCTAAGCGGGGCGTGATCCGCAGCCACTCCGTTGGGACTTCGGGATGGGGGGGGGATTGCTCAATGGCGGCCCCTAGGGCGGTGAGTTGGATCGCTTGGAGAATTTCAAATAGAACTTCTGTGACAACCCCTTCAATCATGGCCATGACGGTTTCATTGTCCGCCAGTTGCCGTTTGGCCAAGAGGGTAAGGATTTGGTAATCCCAGCATTCAAAGTGATCACCTTGGCGAATTTTTACCTCCGCCGCTGTGTTGCTGAGTTGGTTCGAGAGCAGTTGTCGTCGCCACCGCCGCAGGGGATGGCGGCCACCCGTGGCCCAAGCCAAGCGTCCGAGGGCGAGGTAAATGCTCCAGGTTTGTTTGGGGGCAATGGTGATATCGAGGCGGCCGGTGAACTGATGCTGCTCAAAGTTGATCAGCTGCGATCGCAGGCTAGCCCCAACAATCACAGCGCTGTGGGTGGTTTGGTGATTGTCCACAGATGCGGATAATGGCAGAGAACCAGGCTGCTCCATGGCAACGGATCGATGCAAGTAGGTGGTGCGGAGAGTTGTATTCACGAATCATTCTCGGTCAGATGCAATGATACTTTGAAGCCCCATGTTAATAATCCTAACGCTAAAGTTCGTAAACTTGTCAAAAAGAAAGTAACGATATGTAAACAGATTGTAATATTTTTGGGATTAAGAAGGGTTAATCCCATTGATGGGAATGGCCGCCATTTAAGGCCCCAGAGTTAGGGAAGGCAGATCCAGAATCGGGGTTAGATTTTTGGCGGACTTGGCCCATCGAGATTTGCTGCCATCGGGGATCAACCGGAGGAACAGGTTCAGCGAAATTAGCGCATTGAGAGGGTCTACCCCCTGATGAGCTTAGGTTTAACCGGGATCTTGATCCATGGGTTTCTAGGATCTGGGAGCCATTTGGTGGCTTGGATTGGGGTCAAAAATGAGCGAAAAGTTGCTGATTTTGAGAGGAGCCACTGGGCCAATTTTCACGGCATCGCTTCCCCTAAATACCGGCCATTCAGACTTAAACAATCCGTAAAATTGAGGATTGATTGCTGTAAATTAAATGGGACAAGATCCGCAAATTTTCTGATGGGAGATGGTTTTAAAAGTGAAAGTTTAAAGGATAGGTAAAGTTGAAGGTTTTTTAAGGCAAGAATTCAGTTGATTTTACCAAAGCTTTACAATTTTCCCCCTAGAGCCACTCAGGGAGGGCGACGGGGCGATCGCAATATGCCACAATGGGAGACGCTGAAAATTTGTTGAAAACCGCCCTACCCCGATGACCGTTACTCCCCAAGCCCCCCCCAAACCAGCCACCCGCCGCCTTGTTTTTCCCTTCACGGCGATTGTCGGCCAGGAAGAAATGAAGTTGGCCCTGCTGTTAAATGTCATTGACCCCAAAATTGGCGGGGTGATGATCATGGGCGATCGCGGCACCGGGAAATCCACCACGATCCGCGCCCTAGCGGATTTATTGCCAGAAATTCCCGTCGTTGAGCATGATCCCTTTAATAGCGATCCCCAAAACCCTGAATTAATGGGGGATGAAGCCCGCCACCATTACGAACAGGGGGAACCTCTCCCGACAACGACGATGAAAGTCCCCATGGTGGATCTGCCCTTGGGGGCCACGGAAGATCGCGTCTGCGGCACGATTGACATTGAAAAAGCCCTCTCCGAAGGGGTCAAGGCCTTTGAGCCGGGGCTGCTGGCTAAGGCCAATCGCGGCATCCTTTATGTGGATGAGGTGAACTTGCTCGATGATCATTTAGTGGATGTGCTCCTGGATTCCGCCGCCAGTGGTTGGAATACCGTGGAGCGAGAGGGGATTTCGATCCGCCATCCGGCTCGGTTTGTGTTGGTGGGTTCCGGGAACCCGGAGGAAGGGGAATTGCGCCCCCAACTCTTGGATCGCTTCGGGATGCACGCCGAGATTCGCACCGTTAAACAGCCGGCCCTCAGGGTGGAAATTGTCGAACAACGCTCCGCCTTTGACCAAGATCCCGCCGGTTTCTATCAACACCACATCACTGAGCAGGAGGCCCTGCAAGCAAAAATTGTCCAAGCCCAGGAGCGTTTGCCCCAGGTGAACCTGGATTATGATCTGCGGGTGGGGATTTCTGAGGTTTGTTCTGAGTTGGATGTGGATGGGCTGCGGGGGGATATTGTCACGAACCGGGCCGCAAAGGCGATCGCCGCCCTCGAAGGTCGCACCACTGTCACCCTTGATGATATTCGCCGGGTTGTCACCCTCTGCCTGCGCCATCGTCTCCGCAAAGACCCCCTGGAATCCATTGATTCCGGTTATAAAGTGGAGAAAGCCTTTAACCGTGTGTTCGGCGTAGAGGCAGAGGCAAACGGCTAAGGAGGCGATCGCCCATGGCTCCAGAGCCAATTATTCAACTGCGCAACGTCACCAAACGGTTTGGGAACAGCGTGATTCTCAATGGGGTAGATTTAGACATCTACCCCGGCGAGGCTCTGGCGATCATTGGCCCCTCCGGCACGGGGAAATCGACGATTTTACGCATTATTGCCGGACTGCTCGAACCCGATAGCGGCGAAATTTACATTAAGGGCCAGCGGCGCAAAGGATTAATCGAAGACCACCCCGACCCGATTACGATCAGCATGGTGTTTCAGCAGGCGGCCCTGTTTGACTCCCTGACGGTGGCGGAAAATGTTGGGTTTAGCCTGTTTCAACATTCACGGCTACCGGCAGCCACCATTGAGCAGTTGGTGCGGGAGCGGTTGGCGTTGGTGGGGTTGGGGGATATTGGCGATCGCTTCCCTGCCCAGCTTTCCGGGGGGATGAAAAAACGGGTCAGTTTTGCCCGCGCCATTATGATCAACCCGGAAAACCCGGCCCATAACCCAGAGGTGATCCTCTACGATGAACCCACCGCCGGCCTCGACCCCATCGCCTCAACGGTGATTGAAGACCTGGTGCGCCATCTCCAGCGGGATACCGGGAACTGTGACACCTATGTGATGGTCACGCACCAAGACAGTACGATCCGACGCACCGCTGACCGGGTGATTTTTTTATTTGGCGGCCAGGTGCAATGGGATGGGCCGGTGACGGAGATTGATCACACACCGAACCCTTTAGTGCGGCAGTTTTTCAGCGCTAGCATTGAAGGGCCGATCCCAATTATTGCTTAGGATCAAAAACCTGAAAAAATCCCTAGGGCTGATGCCATCCCTTGAAATTGGCTTAGGATTGATCTGTTGTGAGGAGATGCCCCGATGCGATCGCGAACCCTTCGAGAAGGCTCCATTGGCCTGTTTATCCTAATGGGCGTGGCCCTGTTTGGTCTATTGATCCTGTGGTTGCGCGGTGTCCGATTTAGCCGGGATAGTTACACGATCTACATCGAATTGAGCGACAGTAACGGTATGATCGTCGGCGGCGCGGTGCGCTACCGGGGCGTGAAGGTGGGGACGATTGAGGAACTCACCCCAACAACCAACGGCATTGAAGCCAGGGTGTTAATTTCCCCCGCTGATTTGCTGATGTCGAAAAATGCCCAGGTGGAGGCGAACCAATCGGGGCTGATTAGCGAAACCACCATTGATATCACCCCCTTAAGCCAGGTTCCCAACCCGGATCAACTGCCCTCCCCCTTGAGCCGCCGCTGTAACCGGGAAATGGTGATCTGTAATGGCGATCGCCTCCAAGGGGTGACAGGCATTAGCTTCAACGCCGCCATCCGCAGCACGATCCGCCTCAGTGAACGGCTCACCGACCCCGAATTTTTCGACAATATTACCGACCTCACCAGCAATGCCAGCCTTGCCGCCGCCCAAGTCGCAGCTTTGGGCGCAGAGTTAACGCGGCTCTCCCAATCGGTACGGGGGGAATTAGGGGTAGTTTCCACCACAGCCAACAGTTTTTCCACCACGGCCCAAGATCTCTCCATCGCCGCCCGCGACATTACCACCATCGCCGCCACCTCCGCTCGTCAGATCAACAGCACCGTCGCCGCCTACGAAGGCACAGCCGAAGAACTCAATGCCCTCGCGGGTAATATCAATGGGCTGATTGCGGAAAATCAAGCCAATATTGGTACAACCCTCAATAGTATTAGCTCCACCAGCAATGAATTAACGGTTTTAATTCGCAACTTCAACACCACATTAGAATCCGCAGATACCCGCGAGCTATTGGATAATTTGGAACTCCTCACCGCCAACGCCGCCGAAGCATCCAATGCTTTAAAAACCGCCGCCGATGCCTTTAACGATCCCACCACGATCTTGACGCTGCAACGGACGATGAACGCCGCCCGGGCCACCTTTGAAAACACTCAAAAAATTACCGCCGATCTCGATGAACTGACGGGAAACCCTAGCTTTCGGCGGGATATTGAGCGGTTGATTCGGGGTTTGAGTGGTTTGGTTTCTTCAACCCAAGAGTTAGAACAACAGATCGGTATTGCCCAACAGTTACAACTTGATGCTGAGGCCATTGAGGCGGCCAACGCTACCGTTGAGGTTCCCCAGGGGGATGAGCCAATTTTGCGATCGCCCTCCCCCGAAGCCCGACGACGGGCCGCCGTCCAGGTCTTTACCGAACCCTAAACCGGATTGCAACTGTACTGGCGAGCCACCTGCACCATAATGTTATCCACACCATTCACCAAGACCTGCCCTGTTTGGCCGGGATGGTTTACCACTACGCTGACAATTAATGTCCCAAATTGGGCATGATCCACATAACCCGATAGGGCGCGTACCCCATTGAGTGTGCCGGTTTTGGCGTGAACGATACCAAAGGCGGGGGTAGCGCGGAGGCGATTGGTGAGCGTACCGCTTTGGCCCGCAACGGGGAGGGAGCGTAAAAAGACATCATAGCCATAGCCCATTGCATGCATTCCCCGCAGGGTGGTGGCGATCGCCCTCGGTGTAGCGAGGTTTTGGCGGGATAACCCCGAACCATCCACCTGCCGGAAAGCCCCCCGATTTACCCCCAAGGGTTCCAAGGCATTTTGGATTGCGGCTGCCCCCCCAATACCGCGAAACAAGGTATCAGCATAGGCATTATTGCTCACCTGGTTGGTGGTATAAACCCAGCTACTGAGGTTGGTGGATTGGATGGGAGAACGGGGATCAAAAAGTTGGAGGGCGGCGGCGGTGGTGAAGAGTTTGATATTCGAGGCGGGAATAAAAAACTCATCGGCATTACGACTGTACAAAACTTCACCCGTGGCCAGGCTTTCAACGTAAACGCCCCATTTGCCATTGCGGTGGGCCGGTTGCTGCAAAATACTGTTGATGTTGTTGCTCATTTGGGCCATGCAGGCCGCAGGCATCACCGCAGTTTGGGCGGAGGGAATAGGGAGGGGCGGTTCTGGGCTGATCTGCACCGCATCAACGGCGTAGGCTTCCGGTTGAGGATTGGCGATCGCCATCGGAGCCATTCCTCCCGTCAACATCAGGCAAGTTAACGCAAAGCCACTGGCTTGTGAACGATTGAACATCGGAAAAATCTCAAGAGTGTGAAGAATTTTGTGATCATACACCACAGTTGAGACGTTAATGCTATGGGATGGTTGCAGGGGGAAGGAAAGAGGATAGAGAAGTAGAGAAGAGAGGAAAGAGTCAGGTTTAATGCTCTCCCCCACTTCCTACTTCCTACCCCTCACTCATCACTCCTCACCCCTCACCCGATCCTGAATCAAAATATAGGGCTGATTGTGGTTGCCGCTGTAGATTTGGGTGGGGCGGAAAATGCGGTTCGCGTCTAACTGTTCCCGCCAGTGGGCAAGCCAACCGGCCACACGGGCGATCGCAAAAATTGGCGTAAACAAATCCGTGGGAATCCGGAGCTTGCCATATACCAACCCTGAATAGAAATCCACATTGGCATAGATGCCCCGATGGCCGAGTTTTTCCTCCACCACTTTTTCCACTTCGAGGGCAATATCATAGAAATGGTCATGGCCCATTTGCTCAAAGAGGCGTTCGGCCAACTGCTGCAAAATCGTTGCTCGCGGGTCTTTCACCTTATAAACCCGGTGGCCAAAACCCATGATCCGCTTTTTATTGGCAATGCAATCCTCAATATAGGGGCGAACATTTTCAATCGTGCCAATTTCCGCCAACATTGTCATCACTTCCTCATTGGCTCCCCCATGGAGCGGCCCCGCCAAGGTTCCCACCGCTGAGGCCACCACCGCGTAGGGGTCGGTCATCGTCGAAGCCGTCACCATAGCGGAAAAGGTGGAGGCGTTGATCGTATGTTCCGCATGGAGGAGCAAACAGACATCAAAAACACGGGCGGCGATCGTATCGGGAACCCGCTCGGTCAACATATACAAAAAGTTGGTGGAATAATCTAGTTCATCATTGGGTTGAATCGGATCATTCCCTTTGCGCATCAATTGGAATGCCGCCACCATCGTCGGGATTTTGGCGAGCAACCGCACCACCGCTTGACGAATATATTGGGGATCATTCAGCGCCCGCCGAGAATAAAACAGCCCCAAGGCAGCGGCGGAGGTTTGGAGGGCATCCATGGGATGGCCCGACTCGGGAAAACATTTCATCATGTCCCGAATCCGGTATTTAATGCGGCGGTGATAGCGAATATCGGATTCAAAGGCGTTGAGTTCTTCCGCTGTGGGCAGATGCCCCCAAATTAATAAATACGCCGTTTCGAGAAATGTGCTTTTTTGGGCTAATTCTTCGACGGCAATGCCGCGATATTCCAAAATACCCTTCTGCCCATCAACATAACTAATGGCAGACTGGGCAGCAGGCACATTTTCTAAACCGGGGATATATTCGCAAGCGGTCATAATGTTTCCTTATCGGCGAGCACAAAGGATTCTCCAGTTAACTTACCCTATAATCGCGGCCCCGTGGTGAAGTGGAGATAAATTTTGATTGCGTTTTAATGCAATTTAATGCAATTGTGGTATGGGATACGGAATTTTATGCCGAAATGGCCTGGGATTAGACCCAGGATGGGAAGGGGGCGATGGGTACGCTGACGCGGATTGCAACGGAGAGGGTGGGATTTGAACCCACGGAAGCTTTCGCTTCACTCGATTTCAAGTCGAGCGCATTCGACCACTCTGCCACCTCTCCAAGGTTTTAATATCATATAGCAATCCTGAAGGATTCGTGAAGTCTCCTGTTCCCCTCGCCCGACCTGGGAGAGGGGCTGGGGGTGAGGGCTGTCCCTAGAGCAAGGGTTTTGCGTTTTGGATGGCGTTGTAGAGGGGTTGTTCCTGAGCGATCGCCCCTTGGGGAGTCACCCACACCAAGCGGGCGCGAGCGGATTTCCCCTCGATGAGCGTAACGAGGGAAAAACTGTGGTGGGTTTCCCCTGGGGTTTCCATCACCCGGGGTACTTGGGCGGCGTTGAGGTAGAGGGTTTCCCCTTGGGTATTGATGATGTCCCGGAGGCGATCGCGGCGATGGCGGAGGCGGTGGTGCATATGGCCAAAGGTGACGAGGGGGATCGCTTTCCCTTGGCGGCGGCCATGGGTAATGGCCAGGGTGAGATCCGGATCACCAAAATCGCCCCCAAGGGGGTTCCAATCTTTGCCACAGGTGGATTCTGGCTGATCCCCTAAGCCGTGGGGGCCATTGTGGGCGAGGAAAATTAACCGGGATTCGGTGGCGGCATCGACGGCGGCACAGAGGCGATCGCCCGATTCTGCCAAACTATGCACCCCATACCGCTGGGCATAAAACTGCTCATTAATCCATTTCGGCCCCCCCCAACTACAGGGCCGCCCCCCCACCACCGATAAGCCTAGATCCGCAAAATTCCGCACCCCATAGCCCACATGGGCCCCCCCCAACAAATCCAATTGTTGCTGTACCCGGTCTTCAAAGCGGTGATCATAGGGGGATTTTTTCCGACCCCAACTCGAAGCGGTGTACCAAGCATCATGATTTCCTAACACCGCTGCATAGGGGAGTTGGAGGCGACTAATGCAGCGCACCACCTCCACGGCTTCATTGCCAAAATCCCCTACAAACAAGACAAGATCGACCCCCAAAGCTTCGAGGGCTTGGTTATCGGTCATTGACCATTGGTGATGGATATCGCCAACAATGGCAATTTCAAGGCTGGCCCTGGGCATGGTGAGGAGCAAGTTTTCACTGACAAGATGGGGCCATTTTCCCCTAGTTTTGCCTCAGTTGCCACCATAACCTGGGGATCTGCGGGTCTTGATCTCAGCCGGATCTGGCGTGAATTCTAGACAATTTACCCTTCGTAACAATTCCGGGGGCGATCGCGCCATTGTGCCATCATGAAAAACATTGATTGTGACTTGACCCCGTGAATCCTATGGAACAGAAAACCGCCATCATCACCGGCGCATCCTCCGGCGTGGGCCTCTATGCTGCCAAAGCTTTGGCCCAACAGCCCAATTGGCACGTCGTCATGGCTTGCCGTGACCTCCAAAAAGCCGAAGCTGCTGCTCAATCCGTGGGGATACCGCGCGATCGCTACAGCCTCCTAGAAATCGATCTCGCCAACTTCCAAAGTGTCCGGGATTTTGTCAGCAAATATCGCAGCCTCAATCGGCCCCTCACCGCCCTGGTGTGCAATGCCGCCGTTTATTTCCCCCTCCTCAAGGAGCCAGAGCGCAATGCTGAGGGTTATGAATTGAGCGTTGCCACCAATCACCTCGGCCATTTCCTGCTCTGTAACTTGATGCTGGCGGATTTCAAACAATCCAACGCCACCGATAAACGCCTCGTGATCCTTGGAACCGTCACCGCCAACCCCAAAGAACTAGGCGGCAAAATTCCCATCCCCGCCCCCCCCGATTTAGGCGATCTCCAAGGCTTTAAAGACGGATTTAAATCCCCCATTGCCATGATCAACGGCAAAAAATTCAAATCCGGCAAAGCCTACAAAGACAGCAAACTCTGCAACGTCCTCACCATGCGGGAACTCCATCGCCGCTACCACGAAGCCACCGGCATCACCTTTAGTTCCCTTTACCCCGGCTGTGTCGCCGATACCCCCCTCTTCCGCAACCACTTTGCGCTCTTTCGCACCATCTTCCCCTGGTTCCAGAAGAACATCACGGGTGGCTACGTCACCCAGGAATTAGCTGGGGAAAGGGTTGCTGCCACCGTTTATGATCCCGAACTTAAGGAATCCGGGATCTACTGGAGTTGGGGCAACCGCCAAAAACCTGGCCGGCGCTCCTTTTCCCAAGAAATTTCCGACGAAGCCAGCGATACCGAAAAAGCCCAACTCCTTTGGGATCTCAGTCTCAAACTGGTGAACCTCGCCTAAAACCCCAAACATCAACCCCAAAATGGTAGGGGCGAAAAGTCTTCGCCCCTACGCCAATCTTGTTAGAAAAGGGTAGATCTCAGCTTAGATTTAGATGTTGTGGGATAACGACTGAAGTCGTTACTCCGAGCCTTGTTGTTGTTACGACGAGGGTTTAAATCATCGCATCGGGTAAGATCAGCATCGCATCCCCAAAGGAATAAAAACGATACTCTTCCGCTAAAGCCTCTTGATACAGACTCAATAACCGCTCGCGTCCCACCAAGGCACTGACCATCATCAATAAGCTTGATTTCGGCAAGTGAAAATTGGTGATCATCCCATCAATGATTTTCCATTCGTGGCCGGGATAAATAAACGTATCCAAAAATCCCTCAAAGGGTTCCGTTAAGAGTTTTTTCTTCCCGACTTTCTGCTGCTGGGCTGCTCCTTCAAGAGCACGGACGGAGGTCGTTCCCACCGCAATCACCCGCCCGCCTCGACTGCGGGTTTCTTTGATTTTGGCGACGGTTTCGGCACTGATGGTGGCCCATTCGGCGTGCATCTTGTGTTCCCGAATATCATCGGTTTCCACAGGCCGGAATGTTCCCACTCCGACGTGCAAGGTGAGGGAGGTTTGGTCAACCCCCAGAGCCGTTAGTTGGGCTAAGAGTTCCGGGGTGAAGTGCAGGCCGGCGGTAGGGGATGCCGCTGAACCTGTTTCTTTAGCATAAACAGTCTGGTATTGCTCGGGATCAGCCGTGGTTTCGGTGACATAGGGCGGAAAGGGAATATACCCCACCGCGTCTAACATTTGCTCCATGGTTTTCCCGGGGGGCAGGGTGAACTCCAAAATTCTCCCGCCTGTCGTAAAGTCCCGCTCAATGACTCTTCCCCAGAGGGAGGCATCATCGCTGCCTTCTTCTTTGGGGGTAAAGCAGACTTCAGTCCCCATTTTGAACCGTTTACCGGGTTTGACGAGGGCTAACCAGCAATTTTTCCGGACTTCTCGTAAGAGGAGGATTTCGACAGGTGCTCCCGTGGACTTACGGCCATAGAGCCGTGCAGGTAAAACTCGGGTGTTGTTCAACACCAGCAAGTCACCGGGTTTGAGCCAATCTGGCAGTTGGTGAAAATGTTGGTGTGCGTGGTGCGTGGGGGAATCGACCACAAGCAGACGCGATTGATCCCTTGGAGTTACGGGATTTTGAGCAATCCGCTCCGGAGGTAATTCGTACTGATAACTCGCGAGTATGTGATCTGTTATGGCCATTCGCTTTTATTAGTGGGGTGGTCAGTATTTTAGTGTCTATATCATCCTAATGCGGGGAGTCCCCCCCGTAAAAATACTGTCCGAAAAATTCGGATATCTGGAGATTGAACTAGAGGGGTGCCTCGGACTGATGGTTCAGAGGTTGGGTAGAGTCACCCATTATAGATCGGGGAACTCTCCCCTACACAGGGTGGGGCCGGTTGGAGACAATAGAGATAGACAAACCCCTAATGTAACGCCTGAGTGAGCCAAACGAATTATGTATTACCTCTATTTCTTCGCTAATGCCAGTTTAACCCTTCGCCTCGCTGAATTTTTGATCCAACGGCGATCGCTCTCTGTGGCTTTTGTGTCAGTGATTCATCAAATTGATGGTTGGGTCGTCCGTGTAAAACTTAATGATCCCATCTCGCCGCAGGAACATGGAGATTTCACCGCCTACATGAATGAGTTGGGGATTCCCTACACGCCGGACATTCATGTTCAGATGGCTCTGTGGAGTTTGGAGACGGGGCAGCCCCCTGTGGATGTGATGCGTCGTTATCAAGTCGCGGTGGTGTCCCACGGCGATCCAGACCGCACGGATATTGAGGCATTCCGCCGTCAGTTTACCCGTGGTTTGGGATATTGCCCTGAAACCTTAGCCTAAAGACTAGGGCCTGCATAGGGGTTTACGGACGCTGAGAGTAGCGTCCGTTTTTGCGGTTGGGGTGATGGGGATTGGGGATTTGGTAGGGGCGAAAAATTTCTGTGCCTACGGCAGGCTTACGCCAACGCCCCTACGACAGTCTTGCAGTGAGCGGATGGTTAGAACCAGCCTCGTTTGGCGAGGAGATAGTTTTTGAGGAAGTCTTCATCGGTCTGGGTGAGGTAGATGATCCCCTCCACAAGACCGATGACTCCAAAGACGGCGGCGGCAATGCCACAGGTCAAGATGCTCCCCAGTAGCATGATTAAGCCTTCGGTGGTGTAACCGAGGACGAATTTATGAACCCCAAGCGCACCAAGGAGGATTCCACAAACTCCGGCGGCGACTTTTTTGCTGTTGGCTTCGGATAGGGTAGGTTCTGGCATGATTGGTTATTTTCCGGCGTTAAGGTCTCTTGCGGGCAAGATAACAGGGGCAATGGATGGGATCGGGATTAGATTACAAGTCTTTAGATTTAGCGTCGTCGGGGACGATCGCGCCGCCTCTTGATGGCAAAGTAGACCAAGGCAAATCCCCCTTGGAGGCTGAGGATTAAACCATAGACTTTGAGCCACTCATTGACTTCTAGGGTGGAAAAGAGGCCAAAGCACCCCATGGCGAGGAGGGTGAGCAGGATTAAATAGGGGCGTTGGGTGGATTTGGAGGGGGCGATCGCCGCATCTTTCATGGCAAAGTCCAAACAGAGTTAAGGGGTGGAAAAATGGTCTAGCCATTGCTGGAGCGGAGCGTTGGCCATGGTGATGGCGAGATCTCCCGACTGGGCCAATGCCCATAATCTGGCCCCATGGTAAAGGATGACCACTAAGAACGTCAGCAGGGGAACCCGCTTTTTCCGTAACCATTGATTAAGGCCGGGATAGCGAATTTCTTGCTGGGTATAAAGCTCAATGGCGATATGGAGGGCAAAGCCAGCACAGGCGGCAAAGACGAGAGGGCCGAAAAGGTGAAAGGCGATCGCCCCTTCGAGATCCCCTTGGGCAAGAGCTAAAAAAGAGCGGGTCATGCCACAGCCGGGGCAGGGAATGCCGGTGAATTCTAAAATGGGGCAGAAGAGGGGGGAACTCCCTTGACTGTGGTTAAACCAATAGGCTCCCAAAAGGGGGGAAGTCACCAGGGATAGCCCTCCCATGCGTAAATACTTTTCCCGACGGGTGAGAGGGCGAGCATGGATGGGGGGTGTAATCATGGTGCGGCCAAATTTCATCCCAAAAATTGCCAGGAATTGCCTATGGGTTGGGGTACTACACCGATGGGGTTAGCTATCGGCTAAGTCTTGCCCCTCACTATCTTTCAAGTTGCCAGTGAGGATTTGAATAAAATCGATCAACGCCCAAATCCCACAACCGCCACAGGTCAAGAGTTGGACAATGCCAAGGGTGGTATAGCCCAGGTAAAAGCGATGAATCCCCAAATAACCCAGAAAGAAACAGAGCAAGGCAGCAGCAACTTTGGACTTAGGAGAATTACCATAGCAATAGAAGGGGGGCTAGTGATTTAAGCAACATCAGTATAGCCAAGGGTTTAGGGGCGGTGAACAAATGTCGCGAATGTTCACATTTTGTTCATGATGCACTATTTTGCAGCCCGTGAGGGGGGGGATGGCGCTCTCAAGGGAGATTGTTGGGGGTACGGAGAGGGGGGGATTCGAACCCCCGAAGAACTTGCATCCTTAACGGTTTTCGAGACCGTCGCATTCAACCACTCTGCCACCTCTCCAAGGGGCGTGGATATCCAGTTGATTATTGTAGCTTATCGTCGGGTTTAGGCGATCGCCAATTTCCACCGCCTCCCTGAATCTCGTAAACTAATAGGGTAGATAGAAATGCAATCAGGGTGCTTGCATCCCTTACCTTGTCTAGATTTTCATCTCCTTAGAGTATTTCTTCATGGCTGCTGACCTTCCCCCGAACTGCGGTTTTGTCGATATTTTGGCGCAGTCCTCAGTGGCGATCGCCATTCTGGATCGCAACCTCCACTATCTTTGGATGAGCCAACGCTGGCAACAGGATTACCGGCTCACGGGGGAACTGGGCCAACCGGATCATCTGGTTCATGGGGGATTACCGGAACATTGGCCCCAGGCCTTCGCCGCTGCCCTCGCCGGACAACCCCAACAGGGGCAGGGCGATCGCCTCATCTTCCCCAATGGTGAGACGGTTTGGCTGGAATGGCAGGCGGAACCCTGGTTACAGCCCAATGGCACCGTGGGGGGCATTATCCTCCACAGCAAAATCATCCCTGAACCCCAAGATCACGGTGTGGCCTGGGAAGAAATTGTCAATTTATCCCCGAACTTAATCTGTTTAGCGAATGCGGAAGGGTATTTTACCCACGTTAACCCCGCCTGGGAAAACCTGCTGGGGTGGAGTTGTGCCGAACTCCAAAGCATCCCCTTTATGGAATTTGTCCACCCCGACGACGTAGAGCGCACCCTCACTTTAGTCGAGAGCATCCAAACCGGGCAACCCTGCATTTCCTTTGAAAATCGCTACCGGCGCAAAGATGGCTCCTATATTTGGCTGGCCTGGACAGCGGCGATGATCAAATCCCAAGGCTATATCTATGCCCTCGCACGGGATATTAGCGATCGCAAACGCACCGAAGCCGCCCGCCAACGGATGGAATCCGCCTTACGCCGCAGTGAGCAGCGGTATCAAGCCCTCGCCGACACCGCCCCCGTGGGGATTTTTCACAGCAACCTAGAACGGCAATGTATCTATGCCAACCAACAACTGTGCATCCTCATGGGGTTAAACCTCACCGCCATTGCCGGGGCAGATTGGATGGCTTCGATTCACCCCGAAGACCACCGTCGCGTTGAACAGGAATGGCAACAGGCCCAGGCTGAACGGCAGTGCTTCCAATCGGAATATCGCTTTTTACGCCCCGATGGTTCCGTCCGTTGGGTCTATACCCAAGTGCAAAATGTTGTCGATTTGGCCACCAACCAAACCGGCAGCTATGTGGGGACTTGTACCGATGTCACCGAGCGCAAACAGGTAGAGGCACAATTGCAACGCTACAAGCAGGCGGTGGATAGTGCCAGCGATGCCATTAGCCTCACGGATGTCACGGGGCAGGTGCTCTATATGAATGAGGCCTTTAAAGCCCTTTACGAATGTCCCGATCTCGCCACCTTAGCTGTCCATGGCGGTTTGGCTGGCCTCTTTATTGATCCCACCACGATTCAAGGATTATTAACCCATGTCACCAATGGCCAGGTCTGGAGCCATGAGGTGGAGCAGCGATCGCTCCGGGGGGATTGTATTCAAGCCTCCCTCCGGGCCAATGGGATTCGTGGCGAACGGGGGGAAATCGTGGGTCTGGTGGCCATTGCCACGGATATCCGCGATCGCAAACAAGCAGAAGCCGCCCTCAAAGAAAGCGAAGCCACCAATAAAGCGATCCTCACCGCCATCCCCGATCTAATGTTTCGCCTGGATAGCCAGGGGCGGTATTTAGGCCACATCAGCACCAGTGAATTTCAAGACCTGATCCCCAATGATGCCAACCCCACAGGGCAAGATATTCGCGACTGGATGCCTGCGGACATTGCCCATCGCCATTATCACTATGGGCAGCGGGCGTTACTCACCGGAGCGATGCAAATTTATGAGCAGGAGGTGCATTTTGACAATGATCACACCCAGTACGAGGAGGTACGGGTGGTTCCCAGTGGCCCCAATGAATTGCTCTATATTGTCCGGGATATTAGCGATCGCAAGCGCATTGAAGCCTCTTTACTGGACTTTGCCAATCGCCTCCAAGCCCAAGTAGAGCGGGAGCAGTTCCTCAATCACCTCTCGGTGGAAATCCGCAGTTCCCTGGAGCAATCCCCTGAAATCTTGATTAACCGCGCCCTTGATGCGGTGCGGGATCTGTTCCAAATTGACCGCACCCATTTTGCCTGGTACATGACCGATGTGGCTGAACCCTATTGGGATGTGTTTGCTGAATCTGTGAGTGAGGGCCTAGCGGATTTTCGCGGTCATTATCCCGCGTCCCAAGTGGGGCCAATGGCGGAAATTCTCTTGCGGTTGGAGGTGATCTGTATTGATGATGCCCGCGAGATTAGTGATCCGATCTACCGCGAATTTATCCAAAGTCTGACCTATCAATCGGTGCTCGTCATTCCCCTAGAAGTGGAGCCGGGCAAAATTGGCGTGATGGTTTGTAGCCACAGTGCCACCGTGCGCCCCTGGAAAGAGGCGGAAGTGGATTTAGTTAAAGCGGTGCTCAATCAGTTGGCGATCGCCACCAATCAAGCCACCCTTTACGCCCAATCTCAAGCCCGCGCCGAAGAACTGCGCCAAACCCTCGACGAACTCAACCGCACCCAATCCCAACTGATCCAAACCGAAAAAATGTCCAGCCTTGGGCAACTGGTCGCGGGGGTCGCCCATGAAATCAATAACCCCGTCAACTTCATCTATGGCAACGTCGATCATGCTCGGGACTACATCAATGATCTCCTTGGCCTCATTGCCCTCTATCAACAGCATTATCCCGATCCCAAAATGATCATCGCTGATGAAATCGAGGCCATTGACCTGCCCTTTCTCCTCGATGATTTGCCGAAAATGCTGCAATCGATGCGTATTGGCGCAGAACGGATTAAGGAAATTGTTGCCTCACTGCGCACCTTTTCCCGGATGGATGAATCAGAAATGAAGGCTGTCGATATCCACGACGGCATTGAAAGCACATTAATGATCCTCCACAATCGCCTCAAATCTAAACCCCACTCGAAAGGGATTCAAGTCATCCGTAAGTATGGAGATTTACCCAAGGTTGAATGCTATGCCGGGCAATTGAATCAAGTCTTCATGAATATCCTCAGTAATGCCATTGATGCCTTACTGGAGGAGGAAAACCGCCAATATGAGGGGGATGATTCCATCGAAATCGAGAGTTGGATTGAAATTGAAACCCACCTCAGCATCAATGGTGAGCAGGTGGCGATCCATATTCGCGATAATGGTGCTGGCATTGATCCCGCCCATCAGGCCCGTCTCTTTGATCCCTTTTTCACCACCAAAGAAATTGGCAAGGGAACGGGCCTCGGCCTGGCCATCAGCTATCAAATTGTCACGGAAAAACATGGTGGGCAATTACTCTGTGCCTCTACGTTAGGGGAAGGCACGGAGTTCACGATCCAGATTCCCTGTCGTCAAACCCTGCAACGGATTCAACAAATGCGGGCTTGATGGCCCGGATTGAGCCAGCCTTTGCCTTAATCACCCGACGAAATCCGGTTGTTGCGTTGATCTGCGTCGGAGGGAAATTTAAAAATTTTCGCCCCTACAGCTTGGTAAACTACAACCATATTCGTTCACTCTGATTTGATCATGACCACCCACTTTATTACCGCTGAAATCGACCTGCAAGCCACGCCCCAAGCCACGCAAGCCGAAGTTGAAGCCCAACTCCAAAAATCCGGGGAACCCCTCCGTTGGGCAATTACAGCGGTGAATCCTGAAACCCAAACCGCTCATGTGGAAGCGGTGGTGACTCGTGAGGAGTGAGAAGTGAGGAGTGATTCTGTTCCCCGTTCCCTGTTCCCCCCAACCCACTCATGTATGAAACACTCCTAAAAGGCCAAGAAATTACCGTTGAGGGGATTTTGCATGACCTCAATTTTGAGATTAGGGCGGGCGATCGCCTCGGTATTGTGGGGGCTTCTGGTTCGGGCAAATCCACATTGTTAACGCTCTTCAATCGGCTGCGGGAGCCGGAACAGGGGCAATTGTGGTTTAAGGGACAGCCCTTTGATCAGGTTTCGGTGTTTGAATTGCGGCGGCAGGTGGCTCTGGTGTTGCAGGAGCCGAAGTTATTAGGGATGTCGGTGCAGGAATCCCTGGCCTATCCTTTGGTGCTGCAAAAACGGCCTAAGGGGGAAATTCAGGAAAAAGTTTTAAGCTGGTGCGATCGCCTCTCCATTCCCCTCGATTGGCTCGACCGTCAAGCCTGGCAACTTTCCCTCGGTCAGCGGCAACTGGTCACGATTGGCCGCGCCCTCATGCTTAATCCGACGCTCCTCCTCCTGGATGAACCCACCTCGGCCCTGGATGTGGGGACAGCCCACCGTTTGTTAGAAGTCTTAGCCAGTATGCCTACCCTCACTTGGGTGATGGTCAATCATCAACTGGATTGGGTGCGGCAATGTTGCGATCGCGTTTGGTATCTCCATGAGGGGCAAATCTGGTCAGATACCACGGTGGCCGCGATTAATTGGGATGTGGTGGAGCAGGAATTGAAGGCCCCCGTTGAGGATTGGGGTTAGATGGGTTTACGACTCATGATCCACCAAATTCCCGCAAAGGCGCTAATCGTCATCACCACTTCAGTAATCACGGTGGCGATCGCCGCCCCTTCCGCTCCTTCGAGGGGAATTAACCACCAATTCAACCCCACATTCAGCAGCACCGCCCCAAGGGTGAGCCGGAGATAATGCCGTTGGCGATCCAAGGCCACTAAACCTTGGGTGGCTAAATGACCCCAATAGATGGGCAATAGCGTCAGGGCTAACCACCGTAACACCTGGGTTTGGCTTTGCAGTTCCTCGCCATAGGCCAGGAGTAACAGCAGGGGAGCTAAAACCACGACAATCGCCGTAAACAGTAACCCCATCCCCCCCAAGCCGAAAAAAATCTTTCTAAACAACTTACGGAATTGATGCCCTTTGGCCAAGCTGGGAAAGGTGGCGGCCATGACAACGCTAGGCACTAAAATCGCCCCCTCAATCAAGCGATAGGCCAGGTTATACCGCCCCACCTCCGTATCGCTGGCTAATACCCCCAACATCACACTATCCACCCGAAAATAAATCATCCCCAACAGGGATACCCCCCCCAACATTAACCCTTCTTTCGCCGTCGCTTGCAGGCCGCTGAAGTTGATCGGTTGCCAGAGCAGGGGAAAAACCTTGGCCGCCATCACCCCCCAAACGCCAATCGTCACAAGGGCTGTGGAAATGAGCAAAGCGAGGGGGGCAAGCCAGAGGGGGGGTAGGGGGGTTGGGGCTAAGAGCACTAAGCTGGCGATCGCCAAGCCCTTTTGGGCAATGCTGGCAATGCCTTCGAGTTGCATTTCTTCTTTGCCCCGTTGGATGGCAAAACCAATCCGTTGGGCGGAAATGAGGACAAGGTAGCCGTACAGCATCGTCAAGACGGCTAACGAGGGGCCAAACAGCGTCAGTAGGGGCAACAGCAAGAGGCACAGGAGGGCGATCGCCCCCCGAATAATCACCGCCTGCTGCACCACTGCCCCATCGCCTCGACTCACCCATTTGGTAATCACCCAATCGAGGCCCAATTCAAGGGTTGGTTGCAAGACCATCAGGGCAAGGGAGAGGGCAAAGGAGAATTGGCCGTAAACCTCAAGGGTTACGAGGCGGGGCAACAGCAGATAGAACAGTAACCCCAAGGCCCTGCTCCCCAGTTGCCCTAATCCTTGCCACCAAAAATTCTTAAGCAGGGCCATGGGCTTGGGGATTGGTTTTGAAGTTGGCGGCGATCGCCACCATCAGGCTCATGGTCAAAATCGTGGGCAAATCATGGATAAAAAAATCAAACATTTGGGCCGTGATTACAAAACTAGAGAGTAAACCGACTCTGGGATCAAGTAAAGGGGTGCGCCACAGGGCAGACACCATTACCCCAATCCACAGCAACAATCCCGGCAACCCCAATTCAGTCAGGAGATGTAAAAAGACATTATGAGCAGTTAAACCTCGTTGAGGCATAATTTTTTCTGCCAGGGTTTGAATGCCGGTGCCGGTGATCGGATTGGCGAGAAATTGCTGCCCAGCAATCACCGCCAGTTCAGCACGGGGAATCGTAGCGAGGGCTGCTTCATCGCCGGCCATGGCGGCTTGGAGGGTGGTAATGTTCTGGGGAATTTGCTGAATATTGGCGGCAAGGCGGGGGCTTTGGTTCCAGACGAAAAAGCCCGTGGCGAGAGCGGCGGGAATGATCAGGGCCATGGCCCAAGCCTTCAACGGCACAAACCGATAGGGATAAACCATCAACACCCCACTCACCAATAACACAAAAATACCGTTACGACTTCCAGTGAGGATCAGCGTCACGATCAAGGGGGGGATGAAAAATAAGAGGCTAAAACTTGGTAAAATCCTCTCTTTGCACAGGGTACAGGTGAGCAACACGCCAAAGGCCATCAACGCCCCCAGTTGATTGGGGTTTTGGAGGAGGGATAAAGCTCGCCCATAGTAGCCAGTTCCGTTACGAATCCAGGGGAAGAAAGGCCAGTTAGGATTAAAATGCTCGCAAATGCCAAACCCTGCCAGGATCAGCAAAAACAGGAGGGTGAACCCGTAGAGCCAGGGGAGTCTTTGCTTCGGTTGATAGGCCTGGGCGAGGATCAGGAGGGCGGGGAATGTGAAAAAATAGATACTGTACTTAATGCTAAATTTAAAGGCGATTCCTCGATCCACACTAAACCAGGCACTGATCCAAAACCAAAGGTAAAGGGCCAGCAGGAGTAAGAGGGTACGGCGATGGGCCTGCCAAAGGAGGGGGAGGCGATCGCCATACAGCCCCAGGATCGCCATGGCTAACAGGGGGATGGTAAGGTTATAGGCACCCAAATCCATCCCCGGCAAGTTGACATGAACCAACAGGGCAAAGACGAAAATGCCTACCAGGAGGATGAGGGCGAAGTGATCACGGTAGCGGGTGAACCAGTCGGGAAAGGGGCGAATCACAAATTTCATGCTAGTTACAAACCTATCTTTTCTACCACAACAACCGACGGGTCTTTCTGTTTACGCCCTCAACCTGGTGCGATCGCTCCGCATATCCCCCACCAAGGTTCTCAGCAATCAACCCGTAGGCCTTCACCCCTGCTATCCCGTTCCCCCCAACCTCAGTAGTGATGGGGGCCATTGGGGGACAGTCCAGCGGTTATGGTGGTTGCAAACCGAGTTACCCCATCTCTACACCGATTTACAAGGGGATGTGTTTTTCTCTCCTGTTCCGGAAGCTCCGCTCGGGCAAAAGTTCCCCATTGTGATCACCGTTCATGATTTAATTCCCCTCCGGTTTCCAAAACTCATCTCCTTTTTACGGTTCTATTTTCGCCATTATGTGGCGCGGGTGGTAGCAGAGGCAACCCATGTGATTTGTGATTCTGAGGCAACGGCGCAGGATTTACGCAATATTTTAGGGCTATCGGTGCGCAATGTTTCAGTGATTCCGTTAGCCTATGATCATCAACATTTTTATCCCCGTCATTTGCCCAAGGAAAATTATTTCCTTTATGTGGGTCGCCATGATCATTATAAAAATTTAGGGCGGTTAATTGATGCTTTTGCCACATTGGCGGATCGGGATGTGATTTTAAAAATTGCTGGCGGTTTTGATCACCGCAACACCCCGTTATTGCAACAACAGGCTGAGGCTTTGGGGGTGGGCGATCGCGTCCAATTCCTTTCCTATGTGAGCTATCAAGATTTACCCCTGTTAATTGGGGGGGCGATCGCCCTTGTTTTTCCCAGTTTATGGGAGGGGTTTGGGTTGCCAGTATTGGAGGCGATGGCCTGCGGGACACCCGTAATTACCTCTAACTGTGCCTCTTTACCCGAAGTGGCGGGGGATGCCGCCATTTTAATTAATCCCTATAAGGTGGGGGAATTAGCCGATGCCATGGCCAATGTTTACCGCGATAGTCAATTATGGTCACATCTTCATCAAGCAGGATTAGCCCAAGCCCAACGCTTTAGTTGGCAAAAAACCGCCGATGCCACCGCTGAAATCCTCTGTCGTTACGGTTGAAAAACAGTAGGGTGGGCATCGCCACCTCTAAAAAATTCATAGGTTTATAGTAACTATTGCTACGCCTGTAGGGGCGAAAAATCTTTCGCCCTCCTAGGCATGTAGGGGCGAAAAATCTTTCGCCCTCCGCCCATCAAAGTTAAAAATGAATTGCCAATGACCACAAAAAAGCCGGATTAACGTGAAGCTAATCCGGCAGTCATCTAGGAGGATGAAAGAGAAGGGTTAAAGATTAACGCACGGGGGCGACGAAATCTTCTGAGAGGGTGAGGTTGAGGTTGGTTTCTGGTTCCACCACCAACAGATCCACACTGTTACGACCCAGGAAGTTTTGAATCAGGGTCAATACAGCCCCCGCCCCCGCACCGAGGAGCAGTTCTTCCGTCGCAATGGCGCGATCGCCTGTCACCGCTGCAATGGCCGCCGCCGCCGCTGTCCCAATCGCTGCATTGCGGAGCAGATCGCCGGTACTCGTACCCCGACGGACGGTTTCCGTTTGGGTGATGGGGTTGGAACGGGCATTAAAGGCACGGCTAGAGCCATCGGGATAGATCAACTCTTGGGCGACAAATTGGGTGGCATTGTTCCCGGAGGGACGTAATTCCCCTTTCACCTGGCTACCGGCGGGGATCAAGACTTGGCCCTCTTGGGTGGTGATGTTGGTGCGGACTGCAAACGTTACGGGTAACGTTTCATCGGGCATCATCAGGATTTTATCCCGCATATAGCTCACCGGAATCATGGTGCCAGCGGGAATGCGGTATTCCGTAGCGATGGGGGCATTACTGACTAGATAAGGGGAGTTGATGGCAGCGACGCGGCCTTCGCTGTGCATGGCTTGGTAGAGGAAAGCAGCTACTTCAGCGCGGGTAGCGTTGCGGGTGGGGTTGAGGAGGTTGACGTTGGGATAGTTGACCACCATCCGTTTTTCCGTTGCCGCTGCCACGGGGGAGCGGGCAAAGCTGGAAATGTTGCCATTGTCGGAGAAGAAGTTAAGGACTTGGTTGGTGGGGGCGTTGGGGGCGTAGTTTAAGCCGTTGGCCAGGGACACCAAAACTTGCTCACGGGGAATATTTTGCTCAGGGCGGAAGACGTTACCGGGATAGCCAGATAAGAAGCCCATTTGATAGGAGTTGCGGATTGCTCCAGCGGCCCAATGGTTAGAGGGGACATCAACAAAATTGATCCCGCTGCGGATTGCGCCTTTACTGTAGGCGGCTTGGAGCATGGAGGAGAATTGAGCGCGGGTGACGGGGGCATCGGGGCGGAATGTGCCATCAGGGAAGCCGGAGAGTACGTTTTGCATCACCAAAGCATCAATATATTGTTTGGCCCAGTGGTTGCTGGCCACATCCCGGAAGCCGTTGGTTTGAGCGACGGCGGGGGCAGGATTGACGAGGGAAGGCATGAGGGCGATGGGGGCGATCGCTGTGGCGTTCAGGCCCAGGGTCATGATTAAAGCGGTGGTGGCTTGCCAATTTTTGAGTTTCAACATAGGGAGGTCTCCTGATCAATTGCAGTGTGAGTTGAATCGTCGGTTGTTGCAGTGAGTCAGAGTATCTGCGCCATGGGGCGGTTTGTTTTGCTCTGTTGCGTTCTTTGACCGAGAAGGTTCCGAGCAAGTTTCACCACCTGGGCCAGTTAATCATCTGGCCAGGTGTTGCGGGAATCCTCCGGAATTGGGCATGAAAGGCTGGAGCCGATGTTCTGCCATCGGCGGATATCCATGATTTCAAGCTTTAATGGAAAACTATCAAGAAGCGGTTCATTGCTTCGTCTAACCGCGTTGGTGCAGTCTGGCCTAGGTATAACATAATCATTGGGAATGCTGTCGGATCTAGGGCCTGTATAAGTTGATGGATTTAATGATTGATGGGATCAATCATGACAGTAAAACTGATGCGGGGTTGGGCTTTCTGCTGCCTGTCAACCGATGCAATGTGAACCTTGGCCGTGTTGCCGCTCTAACTATGGCGCTGCCCTGGCCCGCTGCTGCGGTGTCTCTGCCCCCCATTACGGGCTAAGGTCTCCAGGCCAAACAACTCCCCACTTTCGTGGGAATATGAAACTTAGTTATTAACCCATAAGGAGCAAACACCGATGACCAGTGATCCGATTACTCTCATGAAACAAGAAGTAGGCAAAGCGGCCGCTGCACGGGTCACGTCCGGATCAGTGGTGGGACTAGGCACGGGGTCAACGACGGCCTATGCGATTCAGTTTTTGGGCGATCGCCTCGCCCAAGGGGAAATTACCAATATTGTCGGCATTCCCACCTCTTTCCAAGCAGAAGTCCTCGCCAAAAAATACGGGATTCCCCTCACAACCCTGGATGCGGTGGATAAAATCGATGTGGCCATTGATGGGGCTGATGAAGTCGATCCCCAGAAGAATTTGATTAAAGGGGGTGGGGCGGCCCATACCCGCGAGAAGATTGTAGACAGTTTGGCAGAAACGTTTATTGTTGTGGTGGATCAGGGCAAGCTGGTGGATCGCCTCGGTTCGACGTTCCTGCTGCCGGTGGAAGTGTTGCCGATGGCGATAGCTCCCGTGATGCGGGCGATTCAAGCCCTGGGGGGTGTGCCGGAATTGCGGATGGGGATTAAGAAGGCGGGGCCGGTGGTGACGGATCAGGGCAATTTGGTGATTGATGTTAAGTTTGCATCCATTGATGATCCGGCGGGTTTGGAAAAGACGCTGAATAATATTCCCGGTGTTTTGGAAAATGGCCTGTTTGTCAACTGCACCGATGTGGTGTTGGTGGGGGAAGTAATTGATGGCAAGCCCAGCGTGCGGGAATTTTAGGTAATTCCTGAGATGGGCGTAGGGGCGTTGGCGTAAGCCTGCCGGAGGCACAAAGATTTTTCGCCCCTACAGTTGGATCTCGTGCCTTGGCTCTGCCAAGGCATGACCAAAGGGCGGCTCTGCCGCCATTAATCCTGTTGCGTCGAGAATTGCCGCGCTCCCCAGAAGGAGAGGAGGGCGGCGATCGCCACCAGGATCGGGATTGAATACCAAGGAAATTCGCTCAAGGGGGCATAGGCTGCCGCTCGCAGGGCGGTGGTGGCGTAGGTGAGGGGAAGGCAGTAGACGATCACCTTGAGGATCGGGGGAAGGGTGGCGGGTTCAAAGAAGGTCGCGCCCAGGAAGGACATGGGGACAATTAGAAAGTTGTTGAAGATCCCCACACTTTCCAAAGACTGCACCGCTAACCCGGTAATCACCCCCAAGCCGGAGAACACGGCACAGTTCAGCACGACGATCAGGATAAAGAGGGGATTGAGAAAGCTCCAGATTTTCCCCGTGAAGAGGATCGCCAGGATTAACACCGAACCGGCGGTCATCATCCCCCGCAGCATCCCCGCCAGCATTTTGCCAAAATGGAGGGCGAGGGGATGGACGGGGAGCAGGAGCAGTTCCTCAAAGGTTTTGCTGTAGAGGCGATCGCCACAGATCGAAAACGTCGTTCCCCCAAAACTAATCGTCATTGAAGAAAGGGCCACCATCCCCGGCAGGATAAATTCTAGATAGTTATCCCCCATCGGCGCATCCATGGCTTGATCCAACGCCGTCCCCAACCCCAACCCAAAGGCAACAATATAAATCAGGGGGGAAACCAACCCCGTTGCCGCAATTTGCGTGAGGCGTACCCGCAGATCCAGCCATTCCCCCCAAAAGATCGTCATCGTATCGACCCAGAGGGTTTTGAGGGCTTTAGGGGATGGGGGCGTTTTGGGGGGAGCAATGGGGGCAGTCACCATAGGGTCAGGAATGTAAAGAATCGTCTAGATCTACTTTACAGTTCTTTGCAAAAATCCGGGGAACCAGCCGGTGAGTAACCCTTGGCTGGGGCTGAACAGGAAGGCAAGGCTAAAGAGGCCCGTAGCGACGAGGACGATCGCCGGCCCTGAGGGCAAATTATAAAAATAACTCACATACATCCCGCTAATGCTGGCCACAATCCCAACCCCAACCCCGACGGCCATCATGTGATGGAGGCGATGCACCAATAAATAGGCGGTGGCGGGGGGGATGATCAGCAGGGCTAAGACCAAAACCACGCCGACAGCTTTCAAACTGGCCACAATCGTCATGCCGATCAACACCATCAAGCTCAGATCCAACCCCTTCACCGGCAACCCCACCGCCTGCGCCCCCAAGGGATCAAAACTATAAAACAACAGTTCTTTGTATAAAAATGCAACGGTGGCAATCACCAACAGGGCGATGATCAAGGTGTCCCGAACATCCGTAGGGGTAACGCTTAAAATGTTGCCGAAGAGGAAATGATTGAGATCAATTTTGTTGCTTTTTTGGATCAGCGTGATCAGTGTGATCCCCAGGGCAAAGAAGGCGGAGAGGACAATGCCCATGGCGGCATCTTCTTTCAGTTGCGATCGCGCCCGGATCAAGTTAATCAACAGCGTACTGATCATCCCGGCGATAAAGGCCCCGATGAACAGATTAATGCCAAACCAAAAGGCGATCGCCAACCCTGGCAAAACAGAATGGCTCATGGCATCCCCCAACAGGGCCAATCGTTGTACTAACAAGTAACTACCAACAATCGCACAAATCACCCCAACAATCACCGCTACAAGGAGCGATCGCTGCATAAACCCATACTGAAGGGGCATTAGGAAAGGTTGCAAAACATTCATTTTCGCTTAATTCTCCACGTTTCTCATGTGTTCACTTCCCCATTACATCAAGTCATCGAAAGATAAATTAGTACCATAAACCTTGGTGTTAATTCCCAAAGATCTTAACTATGAGTGAGCCATCAATGTTGCAATTGGGGGAAGCGGCCCGTCAGTTGGGGTTGAATCCCCAAACGCTTTATTTTTATGAACGCATTGGCCTCATCCCCCCACCCCAACGCACCTCGGCGGGTTATCGCCTCTTTAGCCCCACGGATCTGGAGCGACTGGCCTTTATTGCCCGTGCGAAGACGTTGGGCTTGAGTTTGGCGGAAATTAAGGAGATTTTAGCCCTCAAACAGGGGCGATCGCTCACCTGTGCCGCCGTGTATGAGCGATTGCAGCAAAAGGTGGCGGCTCTGGAAGCCCAGATCCAACAGTTACAAGTGCTCCATGGGGAATTAGTCCCTCTACTGGCGGATTGTGAGCGAAATTTAGCCCATCCAGATCCCGCCCATCAATGCGTGGTTTTGGAAACTTCCTCCCCCACTTTTCTTCACAAAACTTCACAAAACTCCCCTTGATCCTATACCCAACTATAGGGATTACCTTGAGCCTAGACAAGTTCATAGGAGCAAGGCCCATGCTTAAGATTGAAATTCTCGGTACAGGTTGCAAAAAGTGTCAGCAATTGGAAGCCAACGCCAAGCAAGCCGTGGCAACTCTCGATCTGGCGGCGGAAGTTTTGCACATTACCGATCCGGTGGAAATTGCGATGCGGGGGGTGATGTCCACTCCTGCGTTGGTGATTAATGGGGCTGTGGTGACGACAGGCAAAGTGCTCAATGCTGATCAAATTCAACCCCTGTTGATGGCTTAGGGGAACTATGTTTGACCTGTTTTATCCCTTTGATTGGCTCTCGACGCAACTGGTGGAGGCCTTGGGCCTAGCGGTGGAATCCCCGTTGGGTTCGAGCTTGCACTTCTTTTTCTATGATGTGCCTAAGGTTTTAACGCTGTTGGTGGTGATTAGCTTTGGGATTGGTTATTTACAAAGTTTTCTCTCCCCTGAGCGGGTGCGGCATTTTCTTGAAGACAAGCGGCGATTGTCAGGGAATGTCTTGGCGGGGATGCTGGGGGCGGTTACGCCCTTTTGTTCCTGTTCGGCGGTTCCCCTCTTTATTGGCTTTTTAAAAGCCGGGGTTCCCTTGGGGGTGACGTTTTCCTATTTAATTTCCGCCCCGATGGTGGATGCGATCGCCGTTTTCCTGCTTTGGACACTCTTCGGCCTCAAAGCGACGGTTTTGTATATTCTCTTTGGGGTGGGGTTGGCGATCGCCTCTGGTTATGTGATCGGTCTGTTCAAGTTGGAAAAATGGGTCGCCCCCTTTATCCTTCAGGGTCAAGCCGCCACAGCCTCAGGGGGAACAATCCCCACTATGGCATTAACCTCCGAACAACGGTGGAAAGAAGCGCAATTTCAAGCGGTAGAGATCCTCAAATCCGTTTGGCTCTACGTCGTTGTCGGTATTGGCATCGGGGCAGCGATCCACGGCTATGCTCCCACGGAATTGATCAGTGAATGGGCAGGGCCAGATAATCCCTTCGCGGTATTAATCGCGGTGTTGATGGGGGTTCCCCTCTATACGAATATTGCCGGGGTTCTGCCCATTGCGGCGGCGTTGGTGGGGAAAGGTATGGCTTTGGGAACGGTTTTATCGTTCACGATGGCGGTGACGGCCCTTTCTTTGCCACAAATGATTATCCTGCGCCGAGTCTTGCAACCGCCTTTGTTGGCGCTGTTTATCGGCTTAACGACGGTGGGGATTATTGCGGTGGGTTATTTGTTTAATTTTGTGATCCGCGACAGCGTACCGATCACCTAATTTTTCGCTGCGAAAATGGATGTGCCATTCTCAATAAATGCCGTAAAATGAGAATAGCCGTTTCAAAGGTGCAGGTTATGAATCAAGGTCAGATCGGTTTGAGGGCCAGGGTTGAACAACTGGCGAGTAATCCTGGCCACCAAGTGGTGACTCGTGCTTTGGTGGTGGGGGTGGCTGCTGCTGTGGTTGTCCCTGTGGTGTTGCCGCTGGCGAAACCTTTCGCCAAAGCCACGATTAAGGCCGGCGTGACGCTCATCGAAAAGACAAAGATGGCCGTCGCGGAAACGATGGAGATGGTGGCGGATATTGCGGCGGAGGCCCGGGCCGAAGTGCAAACAGCCCAGGCACAAGCTGCCCCCGTTGGGGAGTCAGCCCCCAGCGGTGATGCTAACCAAAATTAGCGACCCGTCTCGGTGTTGGCCGATGCGGGAGGAGTTTTTCGTGCTAACGATGAACAGGGACAACCTGAGGGAGGGGTTGTTCCTGTTTGCTGTTTTCGGCTTGGGCAATCCAGTCGGTCAGGCGCATGGGCGTTTGCGGGCTTCGGGTTTTCTGGCTACGAACGGCGTTAGCCTGGCCCTCTGAACCCATCAACAGGGGGGTTCCTAAAATTAAAACCCCCAATCCGAGCCAAGCTAAGGGGTGATTCCCCTGGCCAGTTTCGAGAATCTCTTTAAAATGGAATGTCAGGACTGATTTATCAAGATGAATCAGAGACATGGTGTGATCCGCGATAGCGTACCTATCGGTCGTAAATATTGATCACGATCTAGTTTAACAAGCTTTGCTCCTTAACAAGAACTATTATCAATTATTTTGGTCAATCGCTCCATCGTTGCGTGAGTTGATGCTGGAGGAGGGGGCGGAGGCTGTTCATGGCGGCGAGGATGGCGGAGCCGTTATGGATGAGGGTGGCGAGGAGGGGATTGAGGCCGAAACTGGCGGCGAGGCCGAGGGCGATCAGGTTGGGGGCGACGACGAGGGTGCTGTTTTGATCGATGAGATGGCGGGTTTCGCGGGCGATCGCCATCACTTCCAAAATGTCCAACAGTTGATCATTCATCAACACCACATCCGCCGTTTCACGGGCGATATCCGTCCCCCCCGCAAAGGAAATGGAAACATCGGCATAGGCCAGGGCAACGGAATCATTGAGGCCATCCCCCACAAAGGCGACCGTATGGCCGCTGCGATGGAGATCCCGCACGACCTTCGCTTTTTGTTCCGGGAAGGCTTCGGCATAAACATGGGCGGTGGGAATGCCCAGGCGGGCGGCCACTTGATGGGCTTGGTGGGGGCGATCGCCCGTCAGTAAATACACCCCTAGGCCATAGTCCTGTTGCAATGTGGTGATCAGCGTCGCACTTTCGGGACGAAGGGGGTCACTATAGGCGATCGCCCCTAAATATTCCTCGCCCCAAGCCACATCAATCCAAGATTCTTCCCCATCGGGGGCTTGGCTTAAAGCTTCCTCAAAACCGCTATTGAGCAAAAACCGCCGACTCCCCACGAACAACCGCTTCCCCTCCACCTCCGCCTCAACCCCTAAACCCACCTGATAGTTCCAGGCTCCCCTGGGGGGGATCGTCAATCCCTGCGATCGCGCCGCTTTGACAATTGCTTCGGCAACAGGATGGGTTAACCGTTGCTCGGCTGTCGCTGCCAATTGCAGCAACCGTTCCGGCGTGCAACCTCCCTGAGGATAGAGGCCCGTCACGGCAATGGAGCCTTGGGTGAGGGTTCCGGTTTTATCGAAAACCACCGTATCCACTTCCGCCAACTGCTCCAGGGTGCGGCCACTGCGCACTAAGACCCCGTGGCGGGTGGTGTGGTTGAGGGCGCTCAAGAAGGCCGTGGGAATGGAAACGCGGATGCCGGTGACAAAATCCAGGGTTAAAATCGCCGCTGCCCGGCTCGGATCGCCCGTGGCTAACCCTACCACCACCGCCAACAATAGCGCCGGCCCAATGAGGCGATCGGCCAACTTCTCCGCATAATTTGCCATCCGCGTATCATGTACCGGCGCTTGGGAAAGGAGGGCAATACTGGCGGCGGCCCGGGTTTGATCCCCCACCCGTTCCGCCCGGAGGTAGATCTGCCCCGATCGCACCAACGTTGAGGCCCAAGCGCGATCGCCCGTCTTTTTCGCCACGGGCAAAGATTCCCCAGTTAAACTCTGTTGATCCACCCAAGCCTCCCCTTGGAGAACCGTGCCATCAACGGGGATTTGTTCCCCCGGATAGACCACCACCGTATCCCCCACGACAACGCGATCGCTCGGCACTTGCACCGGCTCCCCCGTCTCCGGCTTCACCCAAGCCCATCGCCCCAAGGCATCCATCAGGCTGAGGGTTTTGCCTTCCGTAGCGCGAGCGGTGCGATCGCGAATATCATCCCCCAAGGCATGGAGGAAAATCACCAAAGCCGGGGTTAACAGTTTGCCCTGCACACCACTGAGGGTGAGGGCCAACAGATCCAACGCATCAATACTTAGCCGTCGCTCTGTCCAAAGGCTATGCCAAGCCCGCTGGGCAATGGGCAGGGCAAGACGCACCAAAGCCAAAAATGCCAAGGGCCGCACCCAAGCCCCCTGGGGCAACCGCACCGCCGCCGCTAAGGCCACCGCCACCACAGGCATCAGTAACGATTCCTCCTCTGGGGGAGATTCGGGATGGGTGGCGGTGAGTTGGCTGAGGGCCGCCTCCAGTTGGGGGAGGAGGGGGTATTGGGGGGGATGGTGAATGATCAGCGATCGCGCTGCCCAATTGAGCCGTACTGAACCCAGTTCCGGCAGGGCTTGTAATTGGGTTTGCAGTTGTACCGCTTGGGGCTGTTGGGCTGGCCCCCAAGGGAGGCGTAAGCGACTGCGGTAGGGGGTTTGGTGGATGGGGAAATAGGGAAGGGGTGTGATCAAGCCCCGACCTCCTCGGTGGCGTTTTCGGCCCGTTGGAGAATATCCAAGAGGGCAACGCCTAAATCCAATTCGGAAACACCGAGGGGATCGTAGCGAATCACCAAGGAGGTCGCAGCAGCGTTGAGGCGTACCCCTAAAACCCGCGCTTCAGCGGTGAGGAGGCTGGTGAGGCGTTTTCCAAAGGCCTGATCCGTGAGCAGGCGGGGAATTTTGAGGCGGAGGCGGCCGGGGACATTGTGAACAATCGTGTAGTCTTCGGTGGCGACCCCGTTAGCGGTTGTTGGGTTGGGAGCGGTGGCGGCGGGAAGAGCGGGGCTATGGGCCTGTTTTTTCAATTCCGCTAACATTTGGCGAGTGAGGGCGGCGATCGCCAAGTTAGCCAGCAATCCCTGAGCGCCCCGCAATTGGAGCCGACTCGTCAGAAACAAGCCTGTCAGCACGGGTAAAATCGTGGCCACTTCGCCATAGGTTTCCAACCATTCACCAAGGCGAGCCGCCACGTTCAGGGTTGGGGAAGCGTTATCAAGGGTTTCCATGGTGGTTCAGGGGAGGGGGTGGGATTCTGCCCAGTCCTCGTTATTGAGATTAATTTTTAATTAGGTTAGCAAAAAATGGGAAATGGGGAACGGGGAATGGGGAATGGGGCGAAAAAATTTTCGCCCCTACAGGGGATCCTGCGCTTAGTCGGGGCGGAAGCGATTTTTTAAGCCGATGCCCACTACTACGAGGGCAATAATTACCACCGTCCCCAGCCCCAAACTACTGGGGAGCCAAAACACCGCTTCAATGTAGTTGAGTTGCCCCGGTTGCAGTTGCCAGAGGAGATGATTCCCCACCTGCTCGACGGGAATTTGTGGGTTAATGGCCCGCGCCCCCCAGGGGGTAGCGAGGCTAAATTCTAAATTGAGCAGGGAGTTGGTGTTGAGTAACTGTTGGCGATTCGCGTTAGCGTACCCATCGCCACTCAATCCCCCCAAACTCCGCAAATCCACCTCTAACCGGAGGCGATCGCGCTCCAACAGCAGTAAATTACTCTGGGTCAAGCCCAAACTGGCGGAAAGTTCGACAATCTCCTCCCCTTGGGCCGCTGCTCGCTGTTCGGGGGTTTGCTCCGTGGGGTTGAAAAATTGATTAAATTTGCGGTTGAGTTCCGCCCCATTGCTAAAGGGAATTGTCAGCGTCAGGCGGCGATCTGAAACCCGCTCGACTTTCCCCTGGAGGGATTTGGCCCGCTGTTCGAGGGTTTTGAGCCAGGTTTTCACTTCCCCCTGACTAAAACTGGTGAGTTGTTCCCCTAGCTCAATTTCTTGGCTAATATAGCCGGCAAACTGCCCCTGAAACGTCACGCCCACATCGTAGCGGACACAGCCCGACAGCAACAGAGCGCAAAGCAGGAGGAAGCCTAAATAATGGAGGCGCGAGCTTACCCACCGCCGCAACTGTCGCCCAACGTTTTTGCCCATCATCCCCCACTGCTCCATCACGAAAAATCTCTATCTTATTAAATCAAGACCGGGGCGATTACCACCAAGGAAAGGGTTCACCTTTTAGGATAGGGAGGTTTGTTTTGATTACAAACTTTCTTATGGCTCCACAACTGATCGGATTGTTAATCGGTGGTTTACTCCCTGCCTTAGCCTATGGCATTTCTGGCCTGTTGGCGAAGGTCAGCACGAATATGGGGATGTCTGTCGGGGGGCATTTGATTTGTATTGGCGTGATGGTGAGCTTCGTGGGGGTGGTGATGCAGGGGATTTTGCCGGGGCCGTTGCCGTCGGGAGGGGCGATCGCCTCTTCCTCCATTTATGGACTGTTTTGGGGTGTAGGTACTGGCGGCGTTGCCCTAGGGCTGATCCGCTATCAAGCTCCCCTCTCCAAACTCGCCCCCCTCTACAACATGAATACGCTGATCACCGTCGTTCTCGCCCTCTTGGTTTTTGCTGAATGGCAGAATGTGGACGCGGTGAAATTGGGGATCGGCGCGTTATTGGTGGTGATTGGGGGGGTTTTGGTTTCCCTCGCTTAGGGAAAAAGGCGTTCTAGATCCAACTGAGCCGCCACTTGGGCTAAGGTGGCGAGATTGCGGCGATCCGCGTGATCTAAATAGGGCAATGTCCCCAAAACCGGCGTTTGGGTGAGGGATTCCAATAGATCTACCGGAGTCCAGTCTGCCAACTGTTGCGGCGTAACCGGCTGAACGCAACTGAGGACTAACCCCCGGACGGGCAATTTCAGGGAACGGGCTAGGGCAATATTGGCCACGGTTTGGGCGATCGCCCCCAACTGCACCGGCACAACTAGCACCGTTTCCCAGCCCCACATCGCCGCCACATCCCCCACCGTTAGCTCCAACGTCACCGGAGAACCCAAGCCCCCCACTCCCTCAATTAACACCATCGGGTAATCCTGTGCCAGTTGCTGATAAGCCTGCCAAACCACCGCCAGATCCACCGTTTTTCCCTCCTGCACCGCCGCCAACGGGGGGGCAATGGGGGCCGAAAACTGCAACGGCACAAGGGTTTCGGGAGCTTGGGGCAATGTGAACAATTCCCGGTAATGCTCCCCATCCCCCGGCCCCGACTGCATCAACTTCATCAATCCCAAGGTTTGGGGGTCACGGTAGCGATGCCAATAGGCGACTAATGCTGTGGTGAGGACGGTTTTGCCTACGTCGGTATTGGTGCCGGTGATGATCAGGGGAGGCATGGTTTTGGGGGGATGGGGAACGGTCAACAGAGAACAGGCTGGAAAATCAAAAATCCATCCCCCCCTTTTTAAGGGGGGTTAGGGGGGATCCATTTCCCCCCTTTTTAAGGGGGGTTAGGGGGGATCGAGTTTGGGCTTAGGGGCGATCGCCTATTTCATTTGGCCGCCGGAACGCCAAATGCTGATAATTAAGCCAAAACCCAATAGCGTTGCTGCCGAAAATAGAATAGCACTGATGATCGATAATTGTGGCAAGGGGGTATTGCGGGCAATCAAAGCCGCGCCGATCAACAGCGAACCCACGACGATACTGTAGGCAAGGCGATTGGCAGAATTTTCAATCCCTTGGCGAATTGACCCCAAATCACGGATTTTTAAATTCCATTGCAACGTTTCCGAACTAACCCGATCAAGGATGACCTCCATCTGACGGGGGGTTTGCAACCCTAGGGATTTCACATCTAAGGCCATCCGCAACAATGTTGGCAACGGGTCATCTCCCAAAAGTTGCCGACTGAATAAATCCGTCATCAGCGGCTTAAATTCATCCAGTAAATTCACCTCCGGATAAAATCCCCGTGCTACCCCTTCTAGGTTCGCCAAACTCTTGGCGTAGAGGCCCATGTTGCCCGGTAAGCGAATTTTATTGCGCCGCGCCACCTGCAAAATCTCATAAAACGCCTCACTGAAATTAATATTCGAGAGGCTAATGTCGTAATACTTCCGCAACATCCGATCAAAATCCACCTCTAGCTTGGCAAGATCGACAGGATAGGGGGATTCTGAAAGTTCAACGGTCAACTGGCTACAGCGTTTGGCATCAATATGGACGATCGCCAGCAACAATTCAACCAAAATATACTGGGTGCGGGGGTCGAGGCGGCCAATCATGCCGCAGTCGATCAGGGCAACGCGATCGCTCTGCAAATAGAAAATATTGCCAGGGTGGGGATCCGCATGGAAAAAGCCATCAATAAACATTTGCTGGAAAAAGGCCCGAAATAAGAGCGTGGCAATTTGTTGCCGTCGCCGCAACTCTCCCCCCGTATTGCTATCGAGGGGTACAATTTCCGCCTCTAGAATTGGGCCGCCTTCGAGCCATTCCATCACCAATAGCTTTTCACTGGTGAGGTTTTGGTAAATAGCGGGAATCACCAATTGGCGGGTATCAAACCAGCGGCTTTTGGATAAATTGCGCCGCAGTTGCTCTGTAAATGCCGCCTCTTTGCGAAAATCTAACTCCGCTTTCAGCGCCGAAGTAAATTCATCAGCTAACGAAATAATGTCGTAATCCTGACCAAAATCCGTCGCCGCCACCAACTCCGCCACGCCTTTAATTAACACCGTATCCTGGCGGACGATCTTTTCAATGCCCGGACGTTGCACCTTCATGGCCACCTCTTGGCCGTTGTGGAGCGTGGCGCGGTAAATTTGGGCGATGGAGCCAGCGGCGATCGGCGTAGTATTAATCGTGCTAAAGACTGCATCGATGGGCTGATGCAGTTCTTGGCGCAGGAGCGTTTCAATTTCACTCCAGGGGACGGTGGGGACTTTCGCTTGTAAAGCGGTGAGGGCTTCGATGTAGCGGGGGGGCATGACATCGGGGCGAGTGCTGAGGATTTGTCCCAACTTGACATACACCGGCCCCAGTTCCACGAGAATATTGCGCAACACCTCCGGCGGGGGAATTTGGGGTTCCGCTTTTGTGCCGCCGGTTAAGAGACCGCGCATATAGTCCCAGCCATTGCCCAGGACGATTTCTAAAATTTCCCGTTGGCGGGATGTATTTTGGGTGAGGGCCAGAACCATAAATTTTTCAAACAGCCGGAAGGGGTTAAGGGACGGGAATCGATCCCGACTTGCCTCTGTTTTAGCGCGTTTTGGACTCCCCTTGAGTCCTTTTCCCTAACGACGGGCGGTGATCAATTCCCGATAGATTTGGGCTTTTTCTTGGTATTCGTGGATTTTGCCTTGGGCGATCGCCCCCGCTCGCGTATTGGGGGGGATTTCTTCCAGGAGGGCGATCGCCCCCTTAAACTGTTGGCCCATGGCTAAATCATAGGCAGATTGTAACTGCACCATTGCCCGCACATCCTGCTTGGCTTGATATTCCTGCAATTTCGGCTCTACCTGTTTACCCACTTGGGTATGGGGGGAAATTTGATAAAGGAAGGCCAAGGCGCGGGTAAAGTCCCGTTCTTGGGCGGAACGGAAGGCTTGGGCCATCAACCGTCGCGCCTCATCTTCCGCACGGGGTCGGGCCGCTTCTACTAAGGGATGGACTTTTTGCCGCCAGTAGTAGATATCTGGCAATTGGGCCGCCGTATTTAGCACCGTTTGCCATTGACGCGCCCCGAGGGCGGTTTCTGTGGCTTTCATCAACTGGGTGGCCTTCTCCCATTCCCCTTGCCACTGTTGAATCGCCGCTTGGGATTGCTCATAGCGAACGCTATCGCGGGGAATGGAGCGGGCGAGGGCGATCGCCTCCGTCAGTTGTCCCCGTTGGATCGCCTGCTGGGCTGCCTGCCAAGCCTCCTCACCGGGGTCGGTATTCGTGGCACTGATCAGGGCATAATAACCCAGGGCAATGGCAAACACATTGAGCACACCAATCACGATCCCCATCCGCATCAGCAGTTGCAATGTAGAGACGGGGGCTTCTTGGGTCAAACGCGGTAACTCAGCGATTGTCGTGGTATGGGCAATCACCCCCGGTTTTTCGATCTCCAGGGGCTGATCCGGGAGTGGATCGGGATTGAGGTTGCTATTTTCCAGCGGGGTTGCAGGTTTTGGGGTCTTGGGCAAAGGAACGAGGGCATTCACCGAGATGCCTTGCCAGCGCTCATTGAGGGCGTGATGGGCGAGCGATCGCAATGGCTCTAAATCCTTCAAAACCTCGGTGGTTGTCGCATAGCGGTCTTGGGGATGATATTCCACCAACCGGGTTAAAATAGCCGCCAACGGCTCCACATAGGCGGGCGGCGGGCTGGCTTCAGTCCAGGGCTGCCATTGAATTTTCTGGGTTTTCGGGTGGTGGCGCAGATGGCTCACCTCTAACCCGGTGAGTAATTCAAGGGCGATAATGCCCACGCTGTAGAGGTCACTACTGGGATAAACCTTACCCCGCAGTTGCTCGGCGGCCCCATAGCCGGAAGGGCTGACAGCGCCGGGATAGCTGGGAAACGTGGTAAATTTCGAGGGATGGCTCGATGGGGTTTGCAGCAGTTGCGCTGCGCCAAAATCCAGCAGCACCAACTTGCCATCTTTGCTACGCCGCATGATGTTATTGGGTTTTAAATCCCCATGGACAATGCCGTGGCGATGGACAAATTCGAGGATCAGCAGTAAATCCCAGAGGAAATAAACCACCTGAGCCGACCGCTCTAGGGCATCATTGTGGCGAATGATCGCCAACTCTTGGGTAAAAGCAGACCCAGCAATATATTCCTGCACCAGGAAAAAGCCTTGATTTTCCTCAAAACAGTTGAGAAATTGGGGAATCTGGGGGTGAACACCGAGGCGTTTGAGAAATTCTGCCTCATTGAGAAATAGCCGCCGACTGGTTTTCACCAAGTGGGGATAGGTGTTGTGGGAGAGGTAATATTTAACGGCACATTGAGCACGAGTCGGGTCAAGGGTATCTTGGGCTAGATAGATTTGCCCGAAGGCCCCGGAACTCAGCACCTGAATAATTTTGTATCGGTGGTGCAAGAGTTGTCCGCAGGTGGGATAGTTGACAGTGGTGGGGTTCAACAAGGCTCTTGACAAAGAACAACAATTGCTTTCTTCTTTCGGGGCAAAATAATCTTGTCCGGACGGTTCAAGGGGAGGCGATCGCCCTCAGCGCACCCATGGCCCCTGAGTTGTCACCATCGATGCAATTTGATTCAATAAAGCAAGACCCTGGGGGCAAACCCCGATTTTGAGAGGAGCGAGTATAGAGATGGAAGGATGCCTGCGTGTTGGCCAACCGGCCCCGGACTTCACCGCCACGGCTGTTTTTGAGCAAGATTTTAAAACAGTGAAGTTGTCGGACTATCGCGGTAAATATGTGGTGCTGTTTTTCTATCCCCTCGATTTTACGTTTGTTTGCCCCACGGAAGTCACGGCTTTTAGCGATCGCGCCGATGAATTTAAAGCCTTGAGCACGGAACTGTTTGGCATTTCCGTCGATAGTGAGTTTGCCCATTTGGCCTGGATTCAAACCGATCGCAAGGAGGGCGGCGTGGGGGATATTGCCTATCCCCTCATTTCTGATCTAAAAAAGGAAATTAGCACCGCCTATAATGTGCTTGATCCTGAGGCGGGGGTGGCCCTGCGGGGGCTATTCATCATCGACAAAGATGGCATCATCCAACACGCCACGATTAATAATCTTTCCTTTGGCCGCAGTATTGACGAAACGCTGCGCACGCTCAAGGCGGTTCAGCACGTCCAAGCCCATCCCGCTGAGGTTTGTCCGGTGGGTTGGCAGGAGGGGGATAAAACGATGATTTCCGATCCGAAAAAATCTAAGGTTTATTTTTCCGCTGTTTAGAGGGGGAGGGCGCAAGCGTTGCGCCCCTACGGGTTTACTCGTGCCATGGCTCTGCCATGGCATGATTGACGGCGGCTCTGCCGCCTGTGGAGGCAGAGCCTCCAGGGAGACGTTCCTTGGCGGAGCCAAGGAACGAGGGAACGAGGGGAACGAGGGAAATCGGTTAAATTTCACCGTCGGCATCCATGATGCTTTGACTATCGAGCATCAACAAATTGCGTAACTGTTCCGTGTCTAAGGTGGTGAGCCACTGCTCCCCCGCATCAACGGTTTGCTCCGCCAATTGCTTTTTACTTTCGATAATGTCATCAATCCGTTCCTCCAATGTACCCGTACAAACGAACTTATGTACCTGGACATTGCGCCGCTGACCGATGCGGAAAGCGCGGTCAGTGGCTTGGTTCTCCACCGCCGGATTCCACCAGCGATCGACGTGAAACACATGGTTAGCGCGGGTCAGGTTTAAGCCTGTGCCGCCGGCCTTGAGGGAAAGGAGGAAAATTTGTGGGCCGTCGGGATCGTTTTGGAACCGATCAATCATTTCCTGCCGTTGGTTGCGAGTGGTGGAGCCATAGAGGAACATCACCTCCGTTTCTAGTTTGTGGCTGAGATAGGGTTGCAGGAGTTTGCCCCATTCGGCAAACTGGGTGAAGATCAAGGCGCGATCGCCCTCGGCAATCACCTCCTCTAGCATTTCCTGCAACCGCAATAATTTCCCCGACCGTTTCCCCGATCGCAATTCCGGTTCACTGAGGTATTGGGCGGGATGGTTGCACACCTGTTTTAAACGGGTGAGGAGCGTCAGGATCAGCCCGTGGCGTTGGATGCCTTTGGCAGCTTCGATATCCAGGAGGGATTTCTCCACCAACTGCTGATAGAGGCGGGCCTGTTCGGCGGAAAGGCCACAGTAGACCGTCATTTCCTGCTTTTCGGGGAGGTCTTGGATGATCGTTTTATCGGTTTTGAGGCGGCGGAGGATGAAGGGCTGAACGAGGGAGCGGAGGGTTTGCAAAGAGTTGCGATCGCCATATTTTTCAATGGGGACGGCAAAACGCTTTTGGAAAAAGGGCTGATCCCCCAAAAATTTGGGGTTGAGAAAGTCGAGAATTGACCAGAGTTCCGTGAGGCGGTTTTCCACGGGTGTACCCGTGAGGGCGACGCGAAACCCGGCATTGAGTTGGCGCACAGCTTGGGATTGTTTGGCCTGGGCATTTTTGACGTTTTGGGCCTCATCCAATACTACACCGCCCCATTCCACCTGTTCCAAGGTTTTCACATCCCGATAGACCAGGGAATAACTGGTTAACACTAAATCCTGCTTTTGGGCCATCACCACAAAGGGTTTCCCCTTTTTGCGCTTCTCGCCGTGGTGAACCCACACGTTTAACCCTGGGGCAAATTTATGCACCTCCCGCTCCCAATTACTCAGGATTGAGGTGGGACAAACAACGAGGGTAGGCTGATCGATCAGATCATTTTCCTTGAGGTGGAGGACAAAGGCGATCAGTTGCAGCGTTTTCCCCAACCCCATGTCATCGGCCAAACAGGCCCCTAAACTCCATTGCTCTAAAAACGCCAACCAACTGGCCCCCCGCAATTGGTAGGGCCGCAGCGTGCCGGTAAATCCGGCGGGGATGGGGATGGAGGCGATCGCCTTATTTTCCACCAAGGCCGCAATTAAATCCTTCAGTTGCCCCTTGGCGGTAAAGTTCACCACCGGCAATTTCCCTAACAACTGGGGGCCGCCGGTACTAAACCGCAGGGCATCCTCCACCGTGAGGGCCATTTCCTCCTGATCATCCCCCTTGAGCATCGTCAGGGCCGATCGCACATCCGCCGGTTGTAGTGCCAACCATTCGCCGTTCACTTCCACCAGGGGCGATCGCTGCTCTAACAACTGCTCAAATTCCGGCAGCGTAATCGTTTGCGCCCCGATAGCCAGTTCTAATGTATAAATTAACGGCGTTTTCAAGCCTAGCCGTTCGTTGCGCTTCGCCCGCACTTGGGCGGTAATATTCAGCCCCAAGCGCTTTTCCCCCGCCCCAGGAGCCAAACCGGGGGGCAACAACACCGTAAACCCGGCATCCTCCAACTGCTGCACCCGCGATCGCACCAATTCGTAAGCTTCAATGGCGTTGAGCTTACAACCCGTGGGCTTGGGATCATCCAAGCTGGCGCGGATCGGTTCATAGAGCCGGGCCGCCAAGCCCAGACCCCGCAACAGTGTTTCCTGGGGATAGTCGAGCAATTGATCTTGAATGGGCAATTGATCGACGGGATTCTGCCAGATCGTTTCCGCATCAATCACACAATCGGGGCTATGGCTGGCGCTGAGGGTGTAGTTCAGCTTCCATTTCGGTTCCCCCAACTGCTTGCCCCAGGCGATTTCCCCCGGTGAGGGGGGAATTAAGGCCAAACAGAGGCGGAATTCATTGAGGTTGAGATTTTCCGTTGCCGGGGTGATGATTGCCTCTTGGACGGGCGATCGCCAAGTATTCAACATCGTTTCCAAGCGGCGCAAACTATCCCCACTGGCGGCCACCGTCGCCGTCGGCTGGGTCAACGCCACCACCCAGGGCTGGGAAAGGGCTTCCTTAGGGAGGGGAACGGTTAAATCCCCATGGGAGCGAATATGGGCATCCACCAACTGACTGAGAAAGTTGAGGATCAGGGTTTGGGGATCGTGCCAGAAGTCATGGCGGCGGGGTTTAGCCTTAGGGGGTTCCCCTTCAGCATAGGTGCGGCAGAGGCCCGGCATCTGATGGGCAAACGTGGTTAAACGGTCTTGGTCGAGGGCGCTGTCTAACAGGGGATGCCATTCTGCCAAATTGCCCCGCAACCCCGGCAACACCTTGCCCCGCGCCACCAGATCCAAACTCCAGCGGTACACATGGGACCAAAACTGCAACGCATCCCCTAGGGCCGCCTTGCGGACTTGGAGGGAATTGAGGGGCAGATGACGCAACAGTTGGGCCGTATCGAGGGGGGTGAGTTGCAGCCCATCCACCCGCCACCACCGCAGCGGCAGCTTGCCAATATCGGCAATTTCCTCCTCATCGCCGGAGAGCACAGGTAAACATTCCCCCCCCTCGGTTTCGCTGCGGGAGCCATGGTTTCGCGTCGGCAGGGCGATGATCTCTGTGGCGGGGGTGGGGGTGATTGCAGGGGGCCAGAAAAAGCGCGATCGCAGGTATTGGGCTAAATCCTCCCACCCCATGGCCGCCGGATGGAGCGGCACCGCATCGGAGGGGGCATCGTAATCCGGGAGCGCCAGCCGCCAAGTCTCTCCCCACAGGAAAAAATAACTCCCTGTCGTCTTGTAAATCCAACTCCCATGTAAAATCGCCATCGCTACGGTTACTCGTCGTGAAAAGAGAATCGAAAACTGCCCTGCTCTTGCTCGGTGTTGTCTCAGGACAAGACTAAAATGCTACGATTGTCCTGAGAAGAAGAATATAGAAGTAAGAAAGGACAAGCACAGAAGATGCAAGAATTTAACAAGTCAATATCCTTTAGTGGACCGGATATTCGGCTTCATGCGGGTCTCCTTGCGCCGCAGGCTGGCGGCTCAGTGTTGATTCAATCCGGAGAAACCGCCGTTTTAGTCACCGCTACACGCTCCACGGGCCGCGAGGGTATTGATTTTCTCCCGCTGTTGGTTGACTACGAAGAACGGCTCTACGCAGGGGGTCGGATTCCAGGGGGGTTTTTGCGCCGGGAAGGGCGGCCACCGGATAAGGTGACGTTAACCTGCCGTTTAATTGACCGTCCCCTGCGCCCCTTGTTTCCGCAATGGCTCCGGGATGATATCCAAGTGGTAGCCACAACACTATCGATGGATGAGCAAGTCCCCCCCGATGTTCTGGCGGTGACTGGCGCATCAATTGCCGTTCTCCTCGCTCAGATTCCTTTCTGTGGCCCCATGGCGGCGGTGCGCGTTGGGTTGGTTGGGGATGATTTTATCATTAACCCGACTTATAAAGAAATTCAAGACGGGGATCTCGATCTGGTGGTGGCGGGAACGCCTGACGGGGTGGTGATGGTGGAAGCCGGAGCCAACCAATTGCCGGAGCAGGACATTATCGAAGCCATTGAGTTTGGCTATGAGGCGGTGCAGGAATTGATCGCCGCCCAACAGGAACTGATGGCGGAGTTGGGGCTGACATTGGTTCAAGCTGAACCCCCCGCAGAGGATGAGACTCTGGCGAAGTTTGTCGCAGAATGTGCCACCGCTGGCATTGAGGAAATTCTGAAGCAATTCAGTCTCTCCAAACCGGAGCGGGATGTGCTCCTGGATGAACTGAAGGATCAGCAGGTGATGGGGGCGATCGCCGCTCTCCCCGAAACCGACCCGATTCGCCAAGCCATCGAAGCCGATGGCAAGGCCGTGGGCAAAATCTTTAAGTCCCTCACTAAAGCCCTGATGCGCCAACAAATTGTCCGGGATGGCCTGCGGGTGGATGGGCGCAAGCTCGATGAGGTGCGGCCCATTTCCTGCCAGGTGGGGATTCTGCCCAATCGCGTCCATGGTTCGGGGCTGTTCCAACGGGGTTTAACTCAGGTGCTTTCCTTGGCCACATTGGGAACCCCCAATGATGCCCAGGAAATGGATGATCTCCACCCGGAAACCCAAAAACGCTACATCCACCATTACAATTTCCCCCCCTATTCTGTGGGGGAAACGCGGCCGATGCGATCGCCCGGTCGTCGGGAAATTGGCCATGGTGCTTTAGCGGAGCGGGCTTTAGTTCCCGTTCTGCCCTCCCAGGAGGAATTCCCCTATGTGTTACGCATCGTCTCTGAGGTGCTCTCCTCCAACGGCTCCACCTCTATGGGTTCCGTCTGTGGCTCCACCCTCGCCCTCATGGATGCCGGGGTGCCAATTCGCAAACCCGTCAGCGGCACAGCCATGGGTTTAATTAAGGAAGGGAATGAAGTGCGTGTGCTTACGGATATCCAAGGCATTGAGGATTTCCTCGGGGATATGGATTTCAAGGTAGCAGGAACCGATAGCGGGATCACTGCCCTGCAAATGGACATGAAGATCACCGGGTTGCCCTTAGAGGTGATTTCCCAGGCGATCGCCCAAGCCAAAGAGGGGCGGATGCACATCCTCGAAAAAATGCTGGCGGTGATCGACAAACCTCGCTCAGAACTCTCCCCCTACGCGCCGCGCCTCCTCTCGATCCGCATCGACCCCGATATGATCGGTTTGGTGATTGGCCCCGGCGGCAAAAATATCAAGGGCATCACTGAGCAAAGTGGGGCCAAAATTGATATTGAAGATTCCGGGAAGGTGACGATCTACTGTAATGATCCCGAAGGGGCAGCCCTGGCAAAACGGATCATCGAAGGCATGACCCGCAAGCTCAGTGAAGGCGAAGTCTATTTCGGCAAAGTGACGCGGATTATCCAAATCGGGGCCTTTGTGGAAATTCTCCCTGGTAAAGAAGGGATGATCCACATTTCCCAACTGGCGGATTATCGCGTTGGTAAGGTGGAAGATGAGGTGGCTGTGGGCGATGAAGTGGTGGTCAAAGTGCGGGAAATTGATTCCCGGGGCCGCATCAACCTCACCCGTTTAGGGATTCACCCCGACGAAGCCGCCGCTGCCCGTGCTAACGCTCAATAAACGCAATCCTGTAAGCGTTTGTGGTGAGGACTAAAGTCCTCACTGCAAAATTGCGGAAAAAACTGCTCTAACGTTAGGGCAGTTTTTTAATGTTTAACCTTTGGATCATGATGGGTTTAGGCGGGAGCAGATTCTGCGGTGCTGTGTTGCTTCCGGCCGAGGATTTGGATCGCAAAAGCCGTTTTCGGGGGGAGGGTTGGCTCTGGATTGGGTTCGAGCAACACTAAAAACTGAATCCCTGCTGGATTCTCGTAAATACCGACACAATCAGAAATCCGTTGAATATTATGCATGGCTCTGAATATTGGCAGTGAAGGAGGAAAATTTTAAACGGTCTTGAGGAAATAAACATTATGCTTTGCTTAGTTCCAAGGTTATCCTCTGACGACACTGAGTGGGGGATATTTTAAGATTTCCGAAATATTTTCATCGCAGTGAATTGAAGAAAGTATCCCAAATTACTTTTTCCTCTGTCTGCTGTTTTGGAAAGTTTTTGAAACTAAAGGTTTGTGAATAACATAGGTGAAAATGATAAAAACAAGCCATAATTTGCCGAAAAATGATTTGTTATCCCTTCGTAAGCATTGGTCAATCATTTAGTTTACAAATATTAATAAAAAGAGGCCAAACAATATTACGGAATGCAAAGAGAAGATACAAAATGAAACCAAGCTTCATTTTTCTGTAGAATTACCTTGCTCATGATCTTGATCCCCAGCCCTATCCTATCGGTTTCATCCCGCAACGGATTTGTTTATTCCCCTAGGGGAGTTCCTGCCAAAACTGCTGCTGGACGGGGTTAATCCTGATCATGATGCTGGTTTTATGGCAGTTGACCTGTCATTTTCAGGGGTCTTTCCGGGCCTAAAGTCTTTAAAATGGGTCAGAACGCGATTTTTGCATTGGTCTATGGCCCAAACCCTTGTGATTAAGATTGGTACTTCCAGCCTCACCCATCCGGAGACGGGGCAATTGGCGATCGCCACCCTGGGGGCGTTGGTGGAAACCCTCACCTCCCTGCGCCGGGCTGGTCATCGCGTTGTCTTGGTTTCCTCGGGGGCGGTGGGGGTGGGGGCCAGTCGCCTCAAACTCACGGAACGACCCCGGACAATGCCCCGGAAGCAGGCGGTGGCTGCTGTGGGCCAGGGGCGGTTAATGCGGGTCTATGACGATTTGTTTACCAGTTTAAATCAGGCGATCGCCCAAATTCTGCTCACTCGGCGGGATCTGGTGGATCGCACCGCCTATGTCAATGCCTACAACACATTCCAAGCCCTGTTTGAATTGGAGGTGATCCCCATCGTCAATGAAAACGATACGGTGGCGGTGGAGGAATTGCGGTTTGGCGATAATGATACGCTCTCGGCTTTGGTGGCCAGCTTGATCGAAGCGGATTGGCTCTGCCTGCTCACCGATGTGGATCGCCTCTATTCCGCCGATCCCCGCCAGGATCCCACCGCCCAACCCATTAGCCATGTGAGCGTTGCCGAGTTGGCTGCGTTGGAAATTGAGGGGGGCGATCGCGGCTCCCAATGGGGTACTGGGGGGATGGTGACGAAAATTGCTGCTGCCCGCATTGCCAGCAGTGCGGGGGTAAAAATGGCGATTTTGCGAGGTCAACAGCCCCAAAATATTCTCAACCTCCTCAACGGCGAAAGCATCGGCACACAGTTTGAAGCCCAACCCCGGCCGGACAATGCCCGCAAGCGGTGGATTGCCCACGGCTTGATCCCCCGTGGGCGGCTCTATTTGGATGGGGGGGCGATTCGGGCATTATGCCATCAGGGGCGATCGCTCCTCCCAGCGGGCATCGTCAAAACCGAGGGAGACTTCCAAACCTCCGAAGCCGTGATCCTCTGCACCAGTGACGGCGTAGAAATAGCCCGGGGCATTGTCAACTACAACAGCCATGAAATCAGCCAAATTCAAGGGCATCACTCCGACGCAATCCCCACAATCCTCGGCTACAGCGGCGCAGAAACAATTATCCATCGCGATAATTTAGTCCTCACCGGCAATCATCCCTAAAGGTTCGTCTGGCCCTCGATCATCGCCATGGGAGCATCACCCCCATCGCCCTCTAGCAAATTATCCAACGGTAAAATATAAAGCAAAATCATACTTGTTCATCGTGTTTTGGGTAATGCCAGCAATTTCTATCAATTCCTGAAGATCAGTGAAAGGGCCTTGATTGTTACGTCTGGCAATAATCGCCTGAGCTTTTTGTTTCCCCAAACCCTTGACACGGCAGAGATCGGTGATAGTGGCAGTATTGAGGTTAATTTTTGGCAAAGCCTGGGCCGGCGGAGAAATGGGGCGAGGTGAGGGAGGGACTGGGGGAGGTGTTGGGCGGGATTGAAGCAACGTCATCATCTCTTGTTGCCATACCGTTTGCTGTCTTTCCATCGCCTCAATTTTGGCTATTAACTTCTGCTCTAGGCTCTCAATCATCGGTTGAGGCGATGAAATTTGCGCGATCAAATTGCGATCTAGATGCTCAAGAATGGCCGTGAGATCATCAGGGGTTAATGAAGTTAAGCGGGTAGAAATAACAGGCTCAGGATCTAGCGAGTAATCGGGTTGGGGTGAGGTCTGTGGATCAAGCCTTACAGAATCTCGAAATAACTTCATTTGTTCTAAAATTGCCCCTTCATTCTCCTCCTCCAAAATAATCGCCTGAATCATTTCCCCCTTCGCCAAATCTAATTCTCTGGCCCGCACCGCTGCATAATAGCCAAAATGATCACTCACCACCTGATAACTTTGCCAATCCAATGGTCTTAAAATTAACGGATTAATCGTGCCTTGACTTTGCAAAATGGCCTGGGCTGCCCGTTCGAGATCAGCAACAGAAAAATTTGAGCGAGGAACCGTACTGTGAATTTTGCGAACCGCCACTAACTTTGTTTGTAAACGCATAAAAACTTTCTCTAAAAAGAATGATCATCCGCCAAGATGGTGCGTCAACCCTTCAGATATTCTGATATGGAATTCGCTTAATCAGATCGTGAAAAGTTTTAGGTGGTGTAGGGGCGAAAAATTTTTGTCCCTCCGGCAGGCTTACGCCAATGCCCCTACGCAGATCAACAAGACAAACAGATTTTATTCATCGATCTGACATACCCTCCTGGATAGTCCTAGGGTGCGTTAGGGGAAATCTATTATGACATCAATAGCTTAAATTTCCCTGACGCACCCTCCACTACGGCGCGATTTTTGCCAACACTTCAAGGGCTAAATCTTGAAACTCCTGTGCCGAAGCACAACTGGGATTAAAATCTACCACAGAACGCGGGTCGGGAACCTCTCGCCCGTCGATAATCCGTACCTGCTCTGCACATTTTGCTAAAAATTCCCGTTCATAAATAATGCTCTCCATCATTTTTAACCCATAGCGATCCGTCACCGCCTGCATCCGCTTGGGTAAAGTGGATTGCACAAAGCGGGCATTAGTAGAAATCTTGTTTGCCAAGACCCCTAAAAGCTGGATCGGCGTGCGGTTAATATTGCGGCGAAAATTATTGACATCCTTAACCAAGGTTTGCACATTCTTTAAACCCTGATTGGCAAAGGGTTTTAAGTCAGAAGGGATAATCAAATAATCGGCGGCAATCAAGGCGTAACGAGCGAATAAATTTAACGAAGGTGGCGTGTCAATCAAAACGATATCGTAATCATGCTCAACATCGTGCAACTTTTGGCTCAAAATAAACCGCGCATTTTCTTGACTGTTTAATTCATTTTCAGCCCGCATTAAATCAATGTGTGCCGGAACCACATCAATGGGCGGCGTACAAAAACTATGGGCGGTTTGAGCCACCGCTTTGATCGGATACATTTCCTCAGAGCTTAAAACCTGTTGAATATTATTCTCACTCAGGGTTTTACTGAGGGCATCTTCCTCATCATCAAACTGGACTAAACCCACGGCAAAAGTGGTATTCGCCTGACTATCGAGGTCAATCACCAGCACTCGCTTGCCCTGTTTACTGAGGGCGGCGGCGAGGTTAACAACGGTGGTGGTTTTACCAACACCGCCTTTATTGTGGTAGATCGCAATGGTACGCATGGTTTTTGGGGGTAAAGAAAAAGTGGAAAGCTCTGGAATTAAGCATGGGGGATCCCCTGGGGGAGATGTGGAGATAGGGAGAGGAGGAGGGGGCGATGGGGATACTTTCGTAGAGCGCATCCCCTGCAATGATTGGATCTCATCCCGGCCAATAATGGTACGGATCATGCCAATTTGAGCATGGACACTGGCACCACGACATTCAAAAATACAGTGAATTTTCTGATTAATGCGGCTATAAATTTTAAAAAGTTTGCCATTGGTTAAAACACCATAGGGAATCCATAATTCGGTTAAATAATATTCCAATTTTTTAACAAATGGCCCGAGGTGGTGATGGGGACTTTTTGCTTCAATCACTAACCCAGAGGCAATATCTGCGCGACGATCCATTTGATAATGCCGCGCGGCAAACACTAAAAAATCAAGGCGAATTTTGCCTAGCTCTACCTCTTGATACCAGGTGCCTGGTTCATAGCCGAGATGGGGCAGCAGATACTGAACAATGAATTTGCTTTCAACTTCCGTTTCGTTGCGACATTGTTCGGGATTGAAAAAAACGGGTAGACCCCCACGATAAGCCATGACATTGACTGAAGAATTCTAGAATGACCAAAACGGCAATATTCAATCCGCGCTGTTGTCGGAATGATTGCACATTTCTGGTCTATTATACCCGTTGAGACATCCCTGTTGGTTTTTTATTGCGTATTTTTGACCTATGGCGCGTTTGGTGAATTTGTCGATTGTGATTATTGCTGGGGCGGCGGAAATGGCTGTGGCGGAGGAGATCGCCCGCGTCATTGCCCTCGATCGCCTCAATGTGGGGATTACCCCCATCGCCCCCCCGACCCCAGAGCCAGGGGTGATCTACTGTCCCCTAACGCTGGATTTACCGGATACCTTTCCCGCTATTTATCGCCATTGCCGCGATCGCCTCGGCCAACGGGCTTGGGTTGCCGCCGAATTGAACTACCCCACGGGAGAGGGGGATTTGTGGTTGCCGGTGATTTGGACGGCCAAGGGGCCGCTCTACGGGGAAGCCATCACATCCGAACCCAGCCCGAGCCAACCCTTTCACCTCAAGGATCAACAGCGGCAACCCCTCTACGCCTTGGCCTATCAACTCCTACGCCATTACGAGGCGATCCCTTCGCTATATCTGCTCAAATTTGCCCTAGGGGCCGAAGATATTCAATTTGATCACCTCCTGCCCTTTCCCAATCACGCCGCCCTTGCTTCTGTGGGGGTACAAACCCCCGATTTGCTCACCTGCCATTGGCTTTGTTTGACTGGGCAACCGCTGCGGGATGTGGTGATTAGCGGCGGGGTGGGGGGAAGCGATAGAGCACCTGCCCCAGTTCATTCCTGAGGATTGTGACTAAATCGGGGTCTTCGAGGGTTTGGGCGACGGCGATCGCATTTTCATACAGCCCCCGCGCCTCTGCCCCCCGGCCCAAGAGGAAATGATACTGAGCATAGAGATGGAGGCCGCGCAATTCCAAGCGGGGATTTTCCGTTGCCCTGGCCAAATTAATCCAATCATCCAGGGCTTGGAACGCATTCGTCCAGCGGCGCATTACACCGCAGGAATAGGCCAATCCTTCCAAAGCGCGGAACTGGTTGCGGATATCCCCCTCCCTTTCCGCATACCAACGGGCAAGGCGATATTCTGCCACTGCTTGGGGATGACGGTCTAAAGCTTTGTAGGCATCCCCCATATTGTTGAGCGTGTAGGCATGGCCGCCAATATGTTGATGGCGACGGCGCAACACCCAAGCCGCCTCATAGATGGGAATCGCGCCGCTATAGTCCCCCTGACTGGCTAAGGCCAAGCCCAAATTACTCAAACTCAACCCCTCCCCCGCCTCACTGCCGATGCGGCGGGCAATCTCTACCGCTTGGCGGAATGTGGCCTCAGCATTGCGGGGATCGCTGCGGTTGAGCAACATTGTGCCGATGTTATTCAAGGCGTAAACCTGCCGTTGTTCATGGCCCAAATCCCTGGCGGCCGCCAAGCTTTGGCGAAAAGCATAGTCGGCTTCTTGGAAATAGCCCAGTTGGAGATAGGTAATCCCGAGATATTCTTGAACCACGCCCATCGCCTCGGTATCCCGTAGGGCCTGGTAACGCTCCAACGCGCCCCGCCACAGTTGGATCGCCTTGGCGAGATCCCCCTCTGTTTTGGCCGCTTGCCCCATTTGAAAAAGGCGGTGTGCCTCTTGGTGGGCGGGGGTGATCGGTTCCTGAATCGGGGGGATGGCCAGTTGATCATTGAGGCGATCGACCCCTTGGGCGAGGCTAGGGAAAGCCGTTAGGCTGAGGAGGAGAACAGCCCAAACGGGGGAAGAGCGCAACCAGTGGGGATGAGGCATGATCATCGGTGGGGTGAGACGGAAGCCGGTTGGCGAATAGATGGGCGGGGGAGCGTTGGCGTAAGCCCTGGGGGAGGCACAAAGATTTTGGCCCCTGGGGGAGGGCGAAAGATTTTGGCCCTGGGGGAGGGCGAAAGATTTTTCGCCCCTACTGGGATTAATGACCCACGCCTACATAGCGGAAGCCCGCAGCTTCGGCGGCTTGGCGATCGAGGAAGTTGCGACCATCGATGATTACCGGCGTACTCATCAGGCTGGCCAGTTTGCCATAGTCGATCTGGGCGAACTGTTGCCAGTCTGTCACCAAAACGAGGGCATCACAGCCATCCGCCAATCGCTCCACATCGGTTTCCACCAATACGCCGGTCAACCCTTGACCAATGCCGGTTTGGGAAACGATGGGATCAAAGGCTTTGACCTTTGCGCCTAAACGGTTGAGTTGTTCGATCAGATCCAACGAGGGGGCATCGCGCATATCGTCGGTGTCGGGTTTGAACGTTAAGCCGAGGAGGCCGATCACTTTGCCCTTGAGAATTTTTAACTCGTGTTGGAGTTTTTCGAGGGTGATCAGCCGTTGGCGTTTGTTGACGGTGACGGCGGATTTCAGGAGTTCGGCATCGTAGCCGTAATCGTCGGCGGTGTGGATCAGGGCAGAGACATCCTTCGGAAAGCAGGAGCCGCCCCAGCCTAAACCGGCTTGGAGGAATTTCGTGCCAATGCGGGAATCGAGGCCGATGCCTTTGGCGACTTGGGTCACATCTGCACCGACGCGATCGCAAATATTGGCAATTTCGTTAATAAAGCTAATTTTCGTCGCCAGGAACGAGTTAGCGGCGTATTTGATCATTTCCGCCGAATTTAAATCCGTGGCCACGACGGGAACCGGGGGCAGGTCGGGTTCAGCGGCAAAGGTGCGGTCTACCAAGGGTTGATAGAGTTGTTTCATTTGGGCGATCGCCTGCTCACTGTTGCTCCCCAAGACAATGCGATCGGGGTTGAACGTGTCATAGACCGCCGAACCTTCCCGCAGAAATTCCGGATTACTCACCACATCGAATTTAGCGGTAATTTCCCCACTGCCCCCTTCTACCTTTTGCCGCTCTGCCACCCCATCAAGGACAATCATCCGTACCCAATCCCCCGAACCAATAGGCACGGTAGACTTGTTGACAATCACCTTGTAGCCGTCCTTCAGGTGTTGACCAATGCCCTTGGCCACCGCTTCCACATAGCGGGTATCACTATCCCCCGTAGGCAAGGCCGGCGTACCCACCGCAATAAAGAGAATATCGCCATGCTCTACGCCATAGCCCAGATCAGCGGTAAACTCCAAGGTTCCGGCTTCCATGCAGGACTTCATCAATTCCGATAGCCCCGGCTCATAGATGGGGGACTGCCCACTGCGCATCAACTTGACTTTTTCTTCGTTGTTATCGACACAAATCACATGGTGGCCAATGTGAGAGAGGCAGACCCCTGTCACTAAGCCGACGTATCCAGTCCCAATTACACAAACTTGCATAGTACTTCTGGGTTGAGTGGTGTTCTAAATAGGGTGGGGGCGATCGCAAACCGCCTCAGGGCAGAACTAAGCTGAAACCAATTGGAGGCGATCGCGAAAATAGTCAATGGTTTTCGTTAAGCCATCATCCAAAGCAACCGTCGGTTCCCAGCCTAACCAATTTTTAGCACGGGTAATATCCGGCTGCCGCTGTTTGGGATCATCTTGGGGCAGGGGTTCAAACTTCAGTTGCGCATCGGGGTTGATCCGTTGCTGAATTTTCTGGGCTAATTCAAGGATGGTATATTCCCCCGGATTGCCAATATTCACGGGTTCATGGTGATCACTGGCCATCAGCCGCAAAAACCCCTCCACCAGATCCGACACATAGCAAAAACTCCGCGTCTGGGAGCCATCACCATAGATCGTCAAAGGCGTACCCCGCAGGGCTTGGACAATAAAATTACTCACCACCCGGCCATCATTGGGCAGCATTCGCGGGCCATAGGTGTTAAAAATGCGCACCACCCGCACCTCTAAACCATGCTGACGGTGGTAATCGTAGGTGAGGGTTTCGGCAATCCTTTTGCCCTCGTCATAGCAGGAGCGAATGCCGGTACAGTTGACATTGCCCCAATAACTTTCAGGTTGGGGATGGACATCGGGGTCGCCATAGACCTCAGAGGTAGAGGCGAGGAAGAACCGCGCTTTCACCCGTTTGGCCAACCCCAGCATATTGATCGTCCCCAAGACATTGGTTTTCACGGTTTTAATCGGGTTCGATTGGTAATGAACCGGAGAAGCCGGGCAAGCCAGATGATAGACCTGATCGACTTCGAGGCGAATCGGTTCGGTGATGTCGTGGCGGATCAGTTCAAAATTGGGATGATTGAACCAATGCAGAATATTTTGCTTGTTGCCGGTGTAGAAGTTATCCAAGCAGAGGACTTCATGGCCCTGCTCCATCAGGCGATCAATCAGGTGCGAGCCTAAAAACCCAGCACCCCCCGTGACAAGGATTCGCATCATTATGCTTGACCATAGTTTTTAGCCTTCACTCTAACAAAATTTGGCGGAATTCCCCCACCTCATCAACAGGGGGGATGGGGATCTCGGCTTGGGGGGCGATCGCCCCCGTTAGCGGTGAAGCAGCGAAAAATTTGTGCTATCATCCCTAGCATTAAGCAAGTCAGCCTAGTTTATCGTTGTCCTGAACCCCTGTTCATGGTGGCGATAAAGCGGAGGAACCAAACCCTGGGGCGTAAGCTCAGAAAGACTCAAGGGGAGATCAAAAATCCCTTGAAGGCTCTCAGCGGGACATCTCTCAGTCCTAGCCCGTCAGCTAACTTCGTCGGCATTGAGAGGAGACTGACAAACAGCATTTTTTCCAAAATGGTGGTTTTGTTTCAGTGTCCTTGGCTCGTACTGATATGACTTGCCCTTGTACCCGCCACGACTCTGGAGTTTGTGATATGGCCATCTCAACTTAAACCACTGGGTTCTTACCGCTATGCCCTCGATCATTGGGAACAGTCATGGTTCGGATTGCAGACTTGAGTCTGCTGCCTCGACAGCGTGACTGCAATCAATGTTGTCGATCAAAGCTGTAATCCCCCTTAAACCCTGAACCCATTGCCCTGATTAACTCTCTGGTGTGGGGTGGATCCCTGAGCGATCGCCTCCCCCCTTGGCTCAGAGTTGCCAGGGCCATTTTCTCTATGGTTTTAATCAATCCTTTTATCGCACCTTCGCTCGAAGGTGTTACTGGCAATGGATTATAGTGCTGCTTGGATTGCTGGGGGGACGTTCGTCATCGTGATGCTGGCGATCCTTTCGGAAAAATTACATCTGACCATCGCTGCTTTTCTGGGGGCGATGGTGTTGATCTTTGCCCATGTTCTGACCTTATCAGAAGCGATTGATTACATTAGCCGCAGTCATGCCACATTAGCACTGTTTTTTGGCGTAATGGTGCTGATTCGGGCCTTTGAGCCGACGCAAATTTTTGCCTATTTAGCGGGGCAAATGGTGAAAATTTCCCAAGGCAGCGGCAAGATGTTGCTGTTGGGAATTGTCGCCATTACCACACCTATTTGTGCGGTCTTGCCCAACGCCACAACGGTGATGCTCTTGGCTCCCCTGATCCCGCCCTTAGCTCAGGATATTGGCGTGGATTTTGTGCCGTTATTGATTTTGATGGTGTTGGTGGCCAATAGTGCGGGGTTATTAACCTTAGTGGGGGATCCAGCGACATTCATTGTTGGGCAGGGTATTAATATGACGTTTGCCGACTACATGAAGCAATTGAGCTTAGGGGGAGTGTTGGCGATCGCCGTGATCGTTGCCCTATTGCCCATCTTATTTCCGAAAATTTGGCGCATGAAGTTTGAAGGGTACGATCGCCTCAAACTTCCCGAAATTAATCATCCCCGTGTCCTTGCCGTCGGCAGTGGCATCATCGTTCTGGTTTTAGTCCTGTTTGTGATTGGTGAATCCTTACCCTTTCCCATTCAACCGGCGGCCGTTGCCCTCTTGGGGGCAGTTCTAGCCCTACTCCTGGCCCACCACAGCAAAATCGATACGGTCAACAACATTCTCAAGGATGTGGACTGGAGTACATTGATTTTCTTCATGTCAATTTTTGTCCTGATTGGCAGTTTGGAAAAAACCGGCGTAGTTCAACAACTATCCCACCTCCTCGCCTGGGTGTTGGGACAGAATATTTTGCTAGGTTGCGGGGTTTTGATGGTGTTAGTAGCGGCATTCTCCAGTGTCATCCCCAATATTCCCCTCGTGGTGGCCATGGTTCCCCTCCTGAAGGAATACCTCTTGACAATCAATCTTATTGAACCGGCCATGGCCAGTCCTGACTTTACGGGTCAATTGCCGCCGATAGTGTTGCCCCTGTTTTACGCGATGATGTTTGGGGCTACCCTGGGGGGCAATGCTACCCTTGTCGGAGCTTCAGCCAATATTGTCGCGGCGGGGGTGGCGGAATTACATGGCACAAAAATTTCCTTTGCGCGTTTTCTATCCTATGGAATGCCGGTGGCCGTTGCCCAGGTGGGGGTTAGCTTTTTGTTTGTGATTGTCGCCTTTTTTGTGTTTTAGGGTTTGCCATGGATGGATACCACGGGTTAAGATAGTAGACTGTGTTTTTGTCAAGGTATTCAGGAGGACGACAGTGACTCAGCGGACACTTCACGGCACAAGCCGTAAACAAAAGCGGAAATCCGGCTTTCGGGCCCGGATGCGCACCCACAACGGCCGGCGGGTGATCGCCTCCCGTCGTCGGAAAGGACGGCATCGTTTAGCGGTTTAGGCAGGCTTTTCCCACCATGGGTTTAGCACGGGCCAATCGGCTGAAGGGGTGGCGTGATTTTCAAGCAGTTTATGAGCGGGGCGATCGCCACCATGGTCGTTACCTAACTTTGCGCTGTTTTCAAGGCATCCCCCCCGATGCTCCCCCCCAAATGGGCATCGCCGTCGGCAAGCGCGTCAGTAAAAAGGCCGTGGTTCGCAATCAGATCAAACGCTATCTCCGTCTAGCCTTGCGCCATCTCCTCCCCCAGATCAAAGGGGGCTACCAACTGGTGATTAATGTCAAGCCAGGGGCGATCTCGTGCGAATATGAACATTTTTTGCGAGAATTAGAGCAGTTATTAATAAGAACCGAGGCATGGCATGGGTATAAAAGAAACCGCATTTTATGAAGGTGGCCCCCATATTGGCGATCTAATTCTTAATATTTTGCTGGGCTTTACCGTTATTTGTTTACCCTTGACCGTTGGTGCTGTGGTGCGAGCGCTGTGGTTGCGCTACCGCATTACTGATCGCCGTGTCTCCGTGACCGGCGGCTGGCAGGGGCGCGATCGCACCGATGTCATTTATGCAGAAGTCTCAAAAATTGCCAGCGTCGCTCGGGGCGTTGGCCTGTGGGGGGATATCGTCCTCACCCTCAAGGATGGCAACCGCTTAGAGTTACGGGCCATTCCCCGCTACCGCGAAATCTGTGACTACATTGCCGAGCGCACCGCTGAAAAAACAGGTGTGGCCGCAACGCTGATTCGCGTCTAACCATTCCCCCGCTCTCTCCTGTCCCAATTGCCCCCCTTTAAAACGCATGGATTTAGGTATCGGTTTTATTTCCACAAACATCATGCTGCCCATCCTGGATTTTTTCCATGGAATTGTGCCTAGCTATGGTTTTGCGATCGTCGCCCTAACGTTGGTGATTCGCTTTGCGGTTTACCCCCTCAGCGCGGGGTCGATCCGTAATATGCGCCGCACCCGCATCGCCCAGCCGGTGATGCAAAAACGGGTGAAGGAAGTCCAAGAACGCTACAAAGACGATCCCAAGAAGCTTCAGGAGGCGATGAGCGAAGTTTACAAGGAGTATGGCAACCCCTTGGCGGGCTGTTTACCCCTGCTGTTTCAGTTGCCAATTCTCTGGGCGTTGTTCACCACTCTGAGGGGATCGCCCTTTGCTGATATTAACTACACCGTCGATCTGCAAATCTTTTCCCCAGATCAAACGGAGCAAATCCAACCGCAAATTTTCACCACTAAACCCCAAAATATCTACCTCAATGCCGATGTTCACTACCGTTTAGCGGCGGTGTTGCCCACGGGTAATCGCCTTGTGGTGGGGGATGAAGTGCATCCTGAATTCCAATCGGAGGATGGGGTACGGTTTGCCACCCTCAGCGAGGAATATGCTGATAGTCAGGTAGAGCCGACTTGGACGGTGACGAAAGGCGCGGAGAATGTGGCGATCGCCCCCGATGGCACGATTACCGCCCTTGCTCCCGGTGAAGTCACGTTGCAGGGAACCGTTCCCGGCATTGCCGCCAATGAAGGATTCCTATTTATCAATGCCCTCGGCCGCATCGGAGCCACCGGGGAAAACGGCGCGATCCACTGGGATATTGTCGGCATGGTCTTATTCTTTGGGGTAAGTACCTACATCAGTCAACAATTAACCGGCTCCGGCGGCAGCAACAGCCCCCAAAATGATCAACAACAAACGATCAGCAAAATCACCCCCATTCTGTTTAGTGGGATGTTTCTGATCTTCCCCCTCCCTGCTGGGGTGTTGATGTACATGACCGTTGCCAACGTCTTCCAAACTGCCCAAACCTTCATCCTAATGCGGGAACCCCTACCGGATAACCTGCAAAAACTGGTGGAAGAGCAGGAAAAACAAGAAGCCCGGGAACAGGGTCGCAATGACATTCCCTTTGAGCCTAAACGCTCGAAAAAGAAAGAGAAAACATCGGGTTAACCCCGACTGTAGGGGCGCAACCCTTGCGCCCTTTTCGGGTTAGCCCCCATTATCAGTCGGGGCGCAACTGACCCCCGACCGATTTGCCCCAGGAGCAATATGAGTGAACAGAATCAAGGTGAGGCGTGGTTAAGACAACTGTTAAACCAGATGGGCTACCCCGCTGGGGTAGAAATGAGTCAAGCTCCCGATGGGGTCTACTGGCTGAATATTGATGCCCATGGCTTAACAGCGGCACAGGTGGAGGCGCTGATTGGCGATCGCGGCCATGTCATTGATGCGATCCAATATCTCGCCAATACCCTCTTAAATATTGGGCGGGAACGGGAAGCACAACACCCCTACACCATCGAATTGGCGGGTTATCGGGTGCGTCGTCAAGGGGAATTAGAGGCTTTGGTGGCGGAAGTGTCCCAACAGGTACGGGCCACGGGGGAGGCGGCGGAATTGCCGGATCTTTCTTCAGCAGAACGTCGCCAAATTCATCATTTATTTACCGATATTGCCGATTTGACCACCGAAAGCCGGGGCGCGGAACCCCATCGGCGGTTATTTGTGTTGCGTCGTACCTTGGATTAGGCGGGAGGATGCGTGATGAAACCAATTTTTATTCCCCACCTGTTACAGGCCCCTGAGCGCTGTGAACAGTTTGAGCTTGAGGATTTTATTCCGGAGTTAGAGAGCTTGACCCCGGTGCGGGGGACATTGACTGTTACTCATCAGACGAATTATTTAGATGTGCGATCGCAAGCCGAAACCATCGTCACCCTCACCTGCCACCGCTGCCTCGCCCACTATAACCACCGCCTCACCGTCGATACCCAGGAAATCATCTGGCTAGAAATCCCCCTCGACCATCCCCATAACGAGGAAAACCAAGGGGATGAACTGCTGGAAACCCTCTCCCCCCAAGGCTATTTTGACCCCTTAGCTTGGCTCTATGAACAGTTGAGTTTGGCCTTACCCTTTCAGCAGGTCTGTGGCGAAAATTGTCAGGGGGTGAAGGTGGAGCCGGTAGCCTCGGAGCCGATGGTGGATCACCGTTGGGCGGAACTGGCCCGCCTCAAGGAGCAACTCGCGGCGCGGGAGGAGTAGATGGGGTTTCGGGCGGAATTTGAACTGCTGTTGCGGGCTTGCTATCCCCTGCTCTATATCCCCACAACGGAGGAGGAGCGGTTAGAGGGGATGATTCGCGGTGCAGCGGGGAACCGGGCGGTGTATCTTTGGGATTTTGTCGAAGGCTATCAGGATAATCCCAACAATGCCGGGGTGGGGCGACGCAATCCCCTTCAGGCGTTGGAGTTTGTGGAGAAGTTGCCGGAACAGGCGGCGGGGGTGTTTATCCTGCGGGATTTTCAGCGGTTTTTAGAGGATATTTCTATCGCTCGCAAGTTGCGGAATTTGGCGCGATCGCTCAAATCCCAACCGAAAACTTTGGTGATTGTTGCCCCCACGGTGGCGATTCCGCCGGAATTAATGGAGGTGTTGACGATTGTTGATTTTCCCCTGCCGACGGCGGAGGAGTTACGGGGGGAAATGGCGCGGTTGTTGGCGGTGCAGACGGTGGGGGATGGGTTGCTGGATGCTTTGGTGCGGGCGGCTCAGGGGTTATCGTTGGAGCGGGTGCGGCGGGTGTTGACGCGGGCGATCGCCGCCCATGGGCAAGTAGAGCCGGAGGATGTGGAGTTAATCCTGGCGGAAAAACGCCAATCAATTCGCCAAACGCAAATTTTGGACTTTTACCCCGCCACCGAGCAGATCAGCGATATTGGCGGGTTGGATAATCTCAAGGATTGGCTATTGCGTAGGGGGGGAGCCTTTAGCGATCGCGCCCGGGCCTATGGTTTGCCCCATCCCCGGGGCCTGCTGTTGGTGGGGATTCAAGGCACGGGGAAATCCTTAACGGCCAAGGCGATCGCCCATCATTGGCATTTGCCCCTATTGCGGTTGGATGTGGGGCGGTTGTTTGGGGGTTTGGTGGGGGAATCGGAATCCCGGACGCGGCAAATGATTACGCTGGCGGAGGCCTTGGCCCCCTGTATTTTGTGGATTGATGAAATTGATAAGGCCTTTGCCGGGGCCGATGGCAAGGGGGATTCGGGAACGGCGAGCCGGGTGTTTGGCACGTTTATCACCTGGTTGGCGGAAAAGACTTCCCCGGTGTTTGTGGTGGCGACGGCCAATAATATTCAGAGCCTGCCGCCGGAAATGTTGCGGAAAGGGCGGTTTGATGAAATCTTTTTTGTGGGGTTGCCCTCCCAAGTTGAGCGGAAGGAAATTTTCACGGTGCATCTTTCCCGGCTGCGGCCCCAGACGGTGAAGGATTATGATTGCGATCGCCTCGCCTACGAAACCCCGGATTTTTCGGGGGCGGAAATTGAGCAAACCCTAATCGAAGCGATGCACCTCGGCTTTAGCCAAAACCGCGATTTTACAACTGATGATATTCTCACTGCTGCCAGCCAAATCATCCCCCTGGCCCGCACCGCCCAAGAGCAAATCCAATTTTTGCAAGACTGGGCCGCAGCAGGTAAGGCCCGCCTAGCATCCCGTGGCAATCCCTTCGGCCTTCAGTCGTAGCACTGCCCACCCTACACCTACTCGTGATCTGGAATCCGCTTCATCCAATCGTGAAAAGCTCTAGGTGGTGTAGGGCGAAAAATTTTTCGCCCCTACAAATTTTTCGCCCTTACGGGGGGGTTAAATTGAGCAGCACCGGACAGGGCTGTTTTTCTTTCAGGGTCACTTCCCCTTGATCGCTGACCATGCTCCAAGTGAAGGGGCCATTTCGGGCCGCTGAAAGCCAGAGCAACCGTTTAGCGCGAGTCATCGCCACATATAAGAGGCGGTATTCTTCCGCCCGCTTCAGCAATTCCGCTGCCTGCCAAGCGGTTTTGGGATCCGGCAATGCCACCGACATTTTCCCCCTAGAACGTACCAACGTCCGGATCTGCATCCGCGCCACTTCTTCCAAACTGAAATCTCCTAAAAACTTCCGCGCCCCCGGCACCCAAAGCTGACCGGGAATACTATCCTGGTGCAAAAAGGGGATAAACACCAGATCCCAGTCTAGGCCCTTGGCCTTGTGCATCGTGATGATCGTCAACTGGCCCGCCTTCGTATAACGAGTCTCCGATTCTTCCTCCACCCCTTCAAACTGCTCACTGGTGACAATCTCCTGCAAAATTTCTAGAATCGCCTTTAATGTCCGTTGCCGGGCGGTTTGCTGAAAAATGCGTTCCGCTAATTTTTGCAGTGTGGCCAGTTCCGAGGCTTGGTATTGCAAGGTTAGCCCCAAGAATGAGATCAGGTCGTAGGGGTGTAATTCCACGCCGGCCCGCAGCAATTGGTTACAGACCCGTTGGGCAATGAGGGCGGCGGGGGAAAGGGGGGGATCAAGGGGCGTGGGGTAGAGGAATTGTTCGGGGGCGATCGCCAGCCCATCTAAATCCTGACTGGGGATCTGCTCCCGCTCCCGCAACACCGTCAGCGCCCCTTTCAGGTAATCGGGGGAATGGGGGCGATCGATGAATAACAGCAGTTGCAGGATATCCTGGGGGATTTCTTTGGCATTTTGGGCGGTGTTGACATCGTAAACGGGGATGTTATGACCCTTGAGGATCGGGGCGAGGCGCGTCGTGAGGAAATGGGCTTGTTTCCGTTCCCGGACTAAAATGGCGGCGTTGTAGTCGGGGTTGGCGGTGAGGAGGGCGATCGCCCTGGCTTGAATCTGCTGAACGGTGGCGTAAATATCTGGGGGGTAATGAATTTCTACCCCGGCCCCAATGGGGGCCGGATTGGCATCGGGTTGGGGATCATCTACGGCGACGGGGCGAATGGCTTGGCGGCGGAAGAGTTGGTCAACGGCAACGGTGGCGGTGGTTTCCCAGCTATCGTAAACCCAGCACAGCATTTGATTGGCGGCATTGAGGATCTGCTGGCTGCTGCGGCCCGATTGATCCATCGTTGTGAGGCGATGATTCCCTTTGCAATCCTCGCAAAAGTGATTGAAATAGATGGGATCGGCGGGGGTAAAGGTGGAATTGATCGCCTGATTGGGATCGCCCACCCGCACAAGATTGCATTGGCGCTGATCCGGTGTCGTGGCCAACAGTTCTAACAATTGGGCTTGGAGGGGAGAAGAATCCTGAGCCTCATCTTCAAACACCGCAAACACCTGTTCTTGCCACTGTTGCCGCAGGGTTTCCTGCTCTAACACCCGCAACGCCCCTAAAATCATTTCATCGTAATCGAGGAGTTGGCGCGACTTCATCAACCCTTGATAACGCTCATACAAACCGGCGGCGATCGCCAACGTCCCATAGGGATCCTCACCATCCGCCGCCGCAACCTGCAACTGCTCCGGCGTTAACCCCGAACTTTTCGCCCCCTGAATCGCCGTATAACCCAAATTCGGCAAAACTTCCGTGCGGAGCACCGACTGCCGCCGTAGCTTTTCCGTCGCCTCCCCATCAAACCCCTGCCCCTGCTGCAACCGTTCGTAGTGATCAGGATGATCCTGAATCCATTGCTCCACCACCTGACGCAGGAGGCGATGGCTTTGGTTGGGGGTGATCAACGTCATCCGGGTGAGATCTAAACCGGAGGCTTCGGGATGGCGGGAGGCAATATGGAGGGCCAAACCATGGAGGGTTTGCACCATAAACCCCCCCGTGGGCAGATTTAACGCCCGCAGGTTTGCCCGGATTTTCTGCTTAATATTCGCCGCTGCTGATCGAGTAAACGTCACCACCACCAACTGCTGGCCAGCGTGAAGGCCAAAACGAGCAATGGCGATCGCCGCCCCCACCGCCATACTATGGGACTTCCCCGCCCCCGGCACTGCCGAAACCGCCAACTTGCCCCCCTGCCAATCCGCCAGGGCCTGCTGCCCCGGCCGCAACTGCGATCGGAGGGCTTGCAACGGTGGCGACAACAGGAGATCAGCCATATCGCAATCCTCAATAATTGATCAAAGGGCGCAAGCCGCTGCGCCCCTACAAACTCCCCTCTCCCACATTTTGGGAGAGGGGCTGGGGGTGAGGGCTGATGCTAAATCCCCCACCCTACTGAGTGGCCGCTGAATCCGCATCCGCTACCGTATTCTCGCTGCTGGGGAGTTCTAAGCAATAACCCGCCCCATAGACGGTTTTGATATAGCAGGGATGGCGGGGATCCGGTTCGATTTTGGTGCGCAGGTGGCGGATATGCACCCGGATCGTCTCAATATCATCATCGGGATCATAGCCCCAGACTTCTTTGAGGATTTCGCTGGGGGAAACGGTTTGGCCATGGCGTTGGAGCAAGCAATGGAGTAGTTCAAACTCCAAATGAGTGAGCTTCACCGTTTCGTTAAACCAAATGGCCTCAAACCGTTCGGGGATCAGCGTTAGGGGGCCATAATTGAGAATTTCGGAATGTTTCGCCGCCTGGGGGATGCGATCGGTACGGCGGAGCAAGGCCCGCACCCGGGCTAACATTTCCTCTAATTCAAAGGGTTTGGTGAGATAGTCATCAGCGCCCGCGTTAAAACCCCCGACTTTATCCTGGGTTTGATCCAGGGCGGTGAGCATTAAAACGGGGATATCGGTGGTGCGCGGATCGCGGCGTAGACGCTGGCAGACGGTAAAGCCATCCACCTTGGGCAGCATGAGGTCAAGCAGAATCAAATCCGGTTGGAGTTGAACAGCCAAGGCTTGGCCTTTAATACCGTCACTGGCTAGGTTGACATCATAGCCAGCCATCTCCAAATTAATGGAGACCAGTTCAGAAATTGCGGGATCATCATCAATGACCAGGATTCGGGGCATGACCTACGGGAACATCGTTAGGGATTTATTACAGTTCACTAAGAACTGTAGAGTTACATGAATGGATGTCCTGATTATACGCGCTAATCCCGCATCTGCTCTTAATGGGTTAGAGATTTGTGACGATCTTGCCGCACTCAGTCTCTGATGTTAATCGGGGTCAAGTCTGCTCAGACTTCAGATTTGCGTTTTATACTCAATGAAGTCTCAATCCTTGTTAGCATCCCCTCTCTCTCCCAATCGATCCGCACAACCCGATCCAGGCCACTCTGGTTTTAGGTAGACAGATGAATGCCCAAGATGGATGATCCGGATGATCAATCTAGGTGCTGCTCTCCCAAAAAACTTGTAAATAATCCTGAATGTGACCTAGATCACCCCGTACAATAGAATGGGGTTAGGTCGTCTCCCCCTCAATGATGCTCTCTATCATCCTGAGTCCCTTGAATTTTTGCTGACTGACAGCTTTTAGGTCTATCCCTCCCCCTGTCCCTTGATGGCCGAGTTTACTGCTTTCCCGTTACCCGATACTGCGGATATTTTGATTGTGGATGACACGCCCCACAATCTACGGTTACTCTCATCCATGCTGATGCGCAAAGGGTATAAGGTTCGTAGCGTCCTCAGTGGTGAGATGGCCCTCAAGGCTTCCCAGGTCTCGCCGCCGGATTTGGTGCTGTTGGATATTAATATGCCCCGGATGGATGGTTATGAGGTGTGTCAACGCCTCAAGGATAGCGATGTCACCCGCCATATTCCGGTGATTTTTATTAGCGCCCTTAGTGATGTGGTGGATAAGGTGAAGGCTTTCGGGGTGGGGGCGGCGGATTATATTTCTAAGCCTTTTCAGTTTGCGGAAGTGCTGGTGCGGGTGGAGCATCAGTTGCATTTGCTCTATTTGCGCCGGGCGTTGGAGGATCAAAACCAACGGTTAGAGCAGGAAATCCGCGATCGCATCCTGATCGAGAAAGCCCTCCAAGCCTCAGAGGCGGAATTGATGGCCCTATTTGCCGCCATGAATGACATGATCTTGGTGTTCAACGGGGAAGGGGTCTGTCAAAAGGTAGCCCCCACGAAGTTTAACCATGCCCGCTTCACCGCCAATCACGATGCAAACCCCTATTCGTTGGCGGATTTTGTCAACCCGGATCAGGTGGATGAATACCTCGCAACGATTCAGACGGTGTTACACAATCAGCAAACCACAACGATTGAATACGCTTTTGATTCTGCCAACTTACCCCTAAATCCCAATCAGACAACGGATTCAGAGGAGCCTTTAGAGGAACATACCCGTTGGTTTTCTGCCAACATTTCCCCCCTTTCCCAGGATTTAGTGATTTGGGTAGCGCGGGATATCACCGCCAGTAAGGAGGCAGAAGTGGCCCTCCGGGATGAACAGGCTCGCTCTGAGCAACTTCTGCTCAACATTCTCCCCGCTCCCATCGCCCAACGACTCAAGAACCAGACCAATACCATCGCCGATAGTTTTGACAATGTGACGGTGGTTTTTGCGGATTTGGTCAATTTCACCCAACTTTCGACGGAACTGTCTTCAACGGAGTTGGTGGAAATCCTCAATACGATCTTTTCGGAGTTCGACTATCTCGCGGCTCGCCATGGTTTGGAGAAAATCAAAACCATTGGGGATGCCTATATGGCGGTGGCGGGGCTGCCTAATCCCTGCGATGACCATGCGGCGCGGGTGGCACGGATGTCCTTGGATTTGCTGGATTATGTGGCTCAGTTTAATGGGGAAACGGGCCAAGATTTTGCGCTGCGCATTGGCATCAATACGGGGCCGGTGGTGGCGGGGGTGATTGGCGTGACGAAGTTTGGTTATGACCTTTGGGGGGATACGGTGAATGTGGCCTCACGGATGGAGTCCCAAGGGCAGGCGGGTCAAATTCAAGTCACCCAAGCCACCTATGAGCAACTTTGCCATGAGTTCCATTTAGAGTCTCGGGGGGAAATTGCGGTGAAGGGGAAGGGGAAGATGAATACCTATTGGCTGAGGCGATCGCCCACTGCCTAATCCTCCTTATTACAAGGGGGTCGGCGAAGCGGGATCCCCCCTGCCCCCCTTAAAAAGGGGGGTTCAAGAAAACTACCCCCTTGAAAAGGGGGGTTTAAGAAAACTACCCCCTTGAAAAGGGGGGTTTAAGAAAACTACCCCCTTGAAAAGGGGGGTTTAAGAAAACTACCCCCTTGAAAAGGGGGGTTTAAGAAAACTACCCCCTTGAAAAGGAGGGTTTAAGAAAACTACCCCCTTGAAAAGGGGGTCGGCGTAGCCGGGGGGATCGAGGGAAGAGAGGCAAACAATTTTTGTGCCTCCGGCAGGCTTATGCCAACGGCCCTGAAAATTCTTCCCTCTCCCCACTCAAATTTCCAAAAACTGTTGTGCCGCTTCGATGATCGGCTCCATATCGAAATTGTCGTTATGGTATTGGAGGATTTTTTGCAACGTTGCCTGCTCCGGGGGAATCTGGGCAATGAGTTGGTTGACTTGGGTGTCATAGCAGAGGATTGCCGCTTGGTAGAGGGCTTCGATCCAATCCTTGGGCATGACCTCCAAGTCTGTGGCCTTGAGGGTGCTGGGGGGAGGGGTGGCAATATCGGGGGTTATGGTTTCGTATTCGTAGGTTAGCCCCAGAACATCCGCTAGTTTTTCAAACAGTTCCTCCTCTGGACAGGGCTTGCTGAGGAATTGATCACAACCCGCTTCGATCGCCTCGTTGCGGTCTTGGGGGAAAACACTGGCGGTGAGGGCAATGATCGGGGTGTAGCTTTGCTTGGCGCTCTCCTGTTCCCGAATGTGGCGGGTGGCGGTAAATCCATCGATTTCGGGCATTTGCAGATCCATGAGGATCACATCGGGCTGCTGGGTTTGCCATTGGGCGATCGCCTCCTCCCCCGTCCTCGCCTCAATCACCACAAACCCCACCAACCCCAACAACTGCACCAAAAACAACCGATTCGCCTCATGATCATCCGCCACCAACACCTTCACCGACGGTTGGCCTGGAGCTAAAGCCACTACCCGCTGATTCACCGAAAAAATCTCCACCGGAGCCAGTTCTGTGGCCACCATCGGCAGCATCACACAAAACGTACTGCCTTGACCGGGGGTACTGGCGAGGGTGATTGTTCCTTGGAGCAACTCGACAAACCGTTGGGTAATCGTCAACCCTAGGCCAGTGCCGTCGGGGTTCATTGTCCCCGCTTGAGTTTGTTCAAAGGCTTCAAAAATGCGTTCTTGATCCATCGGATCAATTCCTATACCAGTATCTTCTACACAAAAACGAATCCCATCGGGATTATTCAGCGTCGGTTGACGAGTCACCGCCAACCTTACCCTTCCGTGATCCGTGAATTTAATCGCATTGCCCACCAAATTCACCAAAATTTGTCGCACCTTACCCCCATCGGTCAGCACAAAAGGCGGCAAATCTGGGGCAAGCTCAACGCTGAAGCTAATCCCTTTACTAATCGCCCGTTGATAAAGCAATCCATAAACCGAATCCACCAAATTGGGCAAATCAATGGGCTGAATATCCACCGTTAACCGGCCCGCTTCAATTTTCGAGAGGTCTAAAATATCGTTAATTAAGGCTAAAAGATGATCGCCACTGCGCAAAATCGTTTGTAAATTGGTAAAGTTTTGGGGGTCAAGATTGCCATCTCGCTCCATCACTTGGGCAAAGCCTAAAATGGCATTGAGGGGCGTGCGCAATTCGTGGCTCATATTGGCCAGAAAACTACTTTTGGCGACGTTGGCCGCCTCCGCTGCTTCCTTAGCCTGTTTTAGCTCCAGTTCAAACCGTTTCTGTTGGGTGACATCCCGGACAATCACTAAGGCCTGATCATCGAGAATGGGGACAATTCGCGCCTCTTGATAACGCAGTTCTTCCGCAATCTCTAGGGTATATTCATAGGCTTGGACTTCTCCGGTATCGAGGGCTTGGGCCACTAATTGCAGCCGTTGCTCGGCCACCTTCGGGGGGAGGGAATCGCGGATATTGCCACCGATGGCGATCGAATTGGGATTGTACAGGGCGTTGATATCATGGGCAAAAATATTCAACCGCTGCCCCTGACGATTCACTTGGATCAAAATATCGGGGATGGCTTGGAGGAGAGCGCGGTTGGTGGCTTCACTGCGCCGCAGCGATTCTTCCATCGCTTTGCGGGCGGTGAGATCCCGCACGACAATCAAGACTTCATTGTGGCGCAGGGGGACAATGCGCACTTCTCGCCACAGCTTTTGATCGCCAAATTCGAGGGGATATTCATAATGCTGCATTTCCTTTGTGGCTAAGGCTTGTTGGGTTGCAGCTAATTGCTGGGCTGCGGCTGCTGGTGGGAGGATTTCTCGTAGATTGTGGCCAATCATCTCCTGGGCGGGTTTAATGCCGTGGAAATAGTCAGCACAATGAACTTCAAGACAACAGCCATCTTGACGCATCCGAATCAGGAGATCCGGGAGGGCTTCAATGATGGCGCGGGTTTTGGCTTCACTGTCCTGGAGGGCTAATTCTGCTTGTTTGCGATCGCTAATATCCCGAATAATCAACAACACCCGGTCTTTGCGGTAGGGAATCACCCGCACCTCTTCGTATTGCACCCGATCGCCGATGGTAAATTCCTGCTCAAACTGCTGAACTGTTTGGGTCTCTAGGGCGTGATGAATGCCATCAAGATGTTTTTGAGCAATGGCGGGGGGCAAAGTCTCTAGGACGGTTGTTTGTACCAATTCCTGATCGGAAATATGGGAAACTAAATCTAACGTGTAGGTGGAGCTAAACCGGCTGATATAGCGGCCATTGGCATCCATAAAGATCATTAAATCGGGGATGGCATCGAGCATCATTTGATTGCGGGTTTCGCTGTGGCGCAGGGCTAACTCCGTTTCTTTGCGATCGCCCACATCCATCGCCAAACCATGCCAATACACCGAGCCATCGGGCTGCGGATCCGGTGTGGCATTAACCAAATTCCAGATCATTTCCCCAGAGGGGAGAATCTGCCGCCACTCATGGCTAAAGGGGGTGAGATGGGTCGTTGCCTCGATCATTTTGCGCTCATATTCCGGTAAATCCTCCGGATGAATCCCCCCCACCAAAACCATCGGATCGGCGAGAATTGCCTCCGGCTTCATACCAAACATTCGCTCACAAGTGCTACTCACATAGACAAACCGCAGGCCCTCCCCGGTTTGGTGCATCGTGTAGATCATGCCGGGTAAATTGGCATTCAGGGCCTCCAGCCGCCGCCGGGTTTCCCCTAGCTCCGATTCAGCCTGCTTGATGTCCGTAACATCAGTGAGGATGCCATGCCAAACCACAGAGCCATCGGCCTGTTGGTTGGGGTGCGATCGCCCCTGTAACCATTTGACGCGACCGCTAGGGGTACAGATCCGATGTTGAAAATTCCAAGGTTCTAAGGTTTCCGCTGATCTGAGAATGGAAGCATATAAATCCGGGATATCTTCCGGGATGACTTGGCCGAAGAGCCGGTTAGCATTCTCATAAACTGCTTCCGCACAGATCTCATAGATCTGCTCCACCCCGCGACTGACAAAGGAAAGATAATGCTCACCATCGGGACAGCGGTGGTAGCGGTACACCATCCCCGGTACAGCGTCAGTAATATCGCGGATTTCCTGCTCCCGATTTTGGAGGGCCAATTCCATGCGCTTGCGATCGCTCACATCCAGCACTAAACCATGCCAATGAATCGAGCCATCCGGTTGCCGATGGGGGGTAGAATTGCCCATCAACCACACTATTTCACCGGAGGGCATCACATGTCGCCATTCATAGCTGAAATGACTCAAATTCACCCTTGAGGCCACCACCCTTTCCCGATAGCCTGCAACATCATCGGGATGAATGTGGGCTAACAACACTGAACTATCGGCTAAGACTTGTTCCTGTGTTACCCCAAACAGCGTTTCACAGCCAGCACTGGCGAAAAGAAAGCGAAACTCATCCCCAGTTTGGGCGAGGGTGTAGAGCATCCCCGGTATATTTTCCGTGAGGGACTGAAGCCGTCGCCGGGTTTCCTCTAGCTCTAATTCAGCCTGCTTAATTTCCGTGACATCGGCGATAATGCCATGCCAAACTAGGGAACCATCGGGCTGATAGCTGGGTTGCGATCGCCCCTGTAACCATTTGACGCGACCGCTGGGGGTACGAATGCGGTGTTCTGAACTCCAAGGTTCTCCCCTTTGGGCTGAGGCCACAATAGAAGCTTGGAGAGCAGGAAGATCCTCTGGCAACACCATGGCAAACAAGCGGTTGACATCGGCACAGGCTTCCACCGCAGAGATCTCATAAATTTGCTCCACCCCTTGACTGATAAAGGACAAATAATCCGGCTCCTGCTCCCGGTAGTGATAACGGTAAACCACCCCTGGAATGGCATCGGTAATTTCCCGCATTTGTCGCTCACTGTTTTGGAGCGCCAGTTCCATGCGTTTGCGATCGCTAATATCCTGAACCTGCGTCACATAATACAAAGGTTGATGGCGATGATCCCGCACCAACGCCACATTTAACAACACCCAAATCACCTCCCCCATTTTGGTAATATAACGTTTTTCCAACTGATAACTATTAATCACATCCCGAAACAACTGCTGGCGTTTTGTGTAATTAATCCGTCCATCTTCCGGGTGTGTCACATCAAAAAACGTTAATCTTTTTAACTCCTGGGCTGTATAACCCAACATCTCACAGAGTTTCGGATTCACCTGCAAAAACTGATTATTTAACCCCAGAATCGCCATGCCAATCCCGGCATTATCAAAAGCGCCCCGAAACCGCTCCTCCTTTTCAATCAACGACAACTCCTGCTGCTGTCGATAGATCACCCCCGCAAATAATTCCCCAATCATCCGCAGTGCATGAATCACCTGCTCCGGCCAAGCTTGTTGCGACTGCACCAAATCAAAGCCCACAAACCCCACCCATTGCTCCTGCACCATCACCGGCACACAGATCAATGATTGAATCCCTTCCATTTGGAATTCCGCCCGCTCCGCCACCGCCACCGAGGGCAAATCCGCCACCGCCGGAATCAGCACGGTTTCTCCCGCCGCCAACTGGTTAAACAACCAAGGCATGGCAATAATCGGCAAGTTTTGCAGCTGATCCCGATAGGACTGAATCCCCAGCCCACACCATTCATGGGAACAACAAACCTCCTGGCGGGTGGAGTCAACACGGAATACATAGCTCCGATCCACCCGGAAAAAACAACCAAACTTCGCTAATGCCTCATTAATCCCCTCATCAATGGCCACAAAGCTAGTATTTAAAAATTGCGTGGACACTTCCGCAATTAATTTCTCTAAATTGACATGTTGTTGGAGCGCTGCTGTGCGCAACTGCACTTCCTGCTCCAGTTGCTCATTAAGCTCCTCTAAAACAGAATTCACCTCATGGACATCTTGATTTTGAAAATACTGCTCCAGGGCAGACTTAACCATTTCAATTAAGCCCAAGCCGCTCCAAGGTTTGGGAATGTAGCGATATAAATTGGCATGATTAACCGCCCGGCCCACCGCGTCCGGCGTGGCTTGGCCCGTGAGCATCACCTTCAGCGTGCGGGGAGAATAGCGGTGAATTTCCGCCAGTAGCTCATCCCCCTTCAGGCCCGGCATTAACTGATCACTGATGATTAAGGGGATTTCCGTGGCGCTGGCCAACAGTTCGGTAATCAGTTCCAGGGCCTCCTCACCACTTTCGGCAATTTCCACCACATATTCATTACCCAGGGCCTGATGGAGGGAATCCCGCAGACTGGCTAATACCAACTGCTCATCGTCTACACAAATAATGGTCGGCTTGCCCATGGATTATCCTCAATTGTCAGTTTGCAATCATTTTGCGCATTGCCCCGCCCATGGATGGGGGGTGTGATGTAGGGGTAGAGCGGTCAACTATTTAGGCTTTGGGGAAAGGGGCAATGTGACCATAAATGTTGTAAAACCGGGTTCACTCTCCACCTGAATCTGGCCCCGATGACGTTCAATAATGCGCTGAACGATACTCAAACCCATACCACTCCCCTCCCCCACCGCTTTCGTTGTGAAGAACGGATCAAAAATTTTAAGGTGGAGTTCTGGGGGAATCCCACGGCCAGTATCCGTAAATTTAACGATAACATCGCTTTCAACCTGTTGAATCTGGATCGTAATTTCACCCTGACCATCCATGGCATGAATGGCATTGTGAATTAAGTTTGTCCAAACCTGCGTCAGTTCGTCGGGATAACAGAAAATCAAGGGTACTTTATTGTAATCCTTCTTGACCTCAATGCCTTGTTTCAGACTATTGTGATAAATCGTTAAAACTAGATCAATATTTTTACATAAGTCCGTCTCCGTCATTTCGCTGCTATTGCTTTGGCGGGCGTAGCTCTTGAGGGCGGAGACAATCTGGGTGGCTTTTTCTACTGCCAGTTGGATGCGTTTGCCGCTATTGCGTTGAATGGCCAGGGTATGGACGGTGTTAAGCACCAGATCGCAATCGGGGGAACGGAGCAGGGGCAGGAGGGGTTCAACCCCCTCGGTAATGCCGAGTAGAATCAACTTCATGGCTAATTCCTCTGCTTGCTCCAAACCGTAGTCCTGCAAGATTTGGGTTAACCGCCGCCGAGCTTTGCGTTCCTCGCGGGAAATGAGGACATCTTGATGATTTTGGGTGATGGTTAATAAATGTTGAAAATCTGCCCACCGTTCCTCGGAGAGGGTACGAAATAAGAGGGGTAAATCCGAGAGCGATCGCATCAACGCCGTATTTAAACTACCAATGGAAGCCCGGATCGCCCCCATGGGGGTATTAATCTCATGGGCCACGCCGGCCACCAACTGCCCCAAGGCGGCCATTTTTTCCGACTGAATTAAACTTTCCTGGGCCATTTTGAGACTTTCTAAAGCCTTGGAAAGTTCCTGGGTGCGTTCCGCCACCCGCTGCTCTAGGGAGAGGTTTGCTTCCTCTAGGGCTTGGTTGAGTTTGCGCAATTCTTGATGTTGGGCAGCGAGTTTTTGCTCCTGCTGATAGGCATTGAGGGCTTCAATCACCGTCAGCTTTAAATCTTCCGATTCCCAGGGTTTGGCAATGTAGCGGTAGAGCTTGGCGTGTTGGATGGCGTGGGAAACGCCGTCAATGGTGGCTTGTCCCGTTAACATCACCTTGAGGGTTTGGGGGGAGATTTGATGAATTTTCGCCAGTAATTCATCGCCGCGCATATCCGGCATGATGTAGTCGGAAATAATCAGCGGTAGGGGGTAGCCTTCCTCCAATAATTCCGTCACCAATTCCAGGGCGCTATGGCCACCGTCTGCGAGTTCAATCATGAAGTCGCCCGCAAGGTTATTGCGTAACTCATCCCGGAGGCTTTCCAGGATGATCCGTTCATCATCGACACAAATAATTGCCGGACGCTTCATAACTGTGCCAATCCTGATTGAATGGTGGTGATCAGTTCAATTTCTGACCAAGGTTTAAATAGACATTTGTGTAAGTTGGCTTCATCCTGTACCCGTTGAATAGCGGCCTCATCGGCTTGGCCGGTGAGCATGATTTTGACGACATGGGGAAAGCGTTGATGGACTTTGATCAGAAACTCATCCCCCTTCATACCGGGCATCAACCAATCGGAGACGATCAGGATAATATCGGTGCATTCCGCTTGGATTTCGTCAATCACTTCGAGGGCATCGTCGGCATCTTGGGCAACTTCGTAGATGTAACATTCACCAAAGGCTTCCCGAAGCTGCGATCGCAGGCTTTCGAGGACAATGGGTTCATCGTCAACACAGAGAATCACAGGCTTAGACATGGTGGGGTTTAGGGGGGTGAATGGGTAAGGAAATGGTGAACGTGGTGGAACCGGGTTGGCTGGTTAGCTGAATCTGGCCTTCATGCTTATCAATGATTTTCTGGACAATATTCAATCCTAAACCGCTCCCTTCCCCTGTGGCTTTGGTGGTAAAAAAAGGTTCAAAAATGCGGTGCTGAATTTCAATGGGAATGCCAATGCCGGTATCGGTAAATTGGATATGGACGTGATCCCCACCGGATTGAGTGCTAATCGTCAGGGTTCCCTGTTGCTGCATGGCGTGGATGGCATTGTGGATTAGGTTTGTCCACACTTGATTGAGTTCATCGGGGTAACACCAAACCGGCGGCAGGGGTTGGTAGTTTTGGACGACTTCAATGCCGCGCTTGAGTTGGTTGTGGTAGAGGGTGAGGACGGTTTCAATGCCATCGGTGAGTTGGACGGGGATTTTTTCGCCGGAATGGTCTTGGTGGGCGTAGCTTTTGAGGGCGAAGACGACTTTCGAGGCTCGCTGGGTGGCGGTGTTGATGGTTTGGGTGCTGCGGGCCAGGCCGGAGAGCTTGTAGGCCATGGTAATCACTTGATCGGCCTGGGCAGATTGCAGGAGGGGGATCATGGTGTGAATGTTGGTATAAACCCCCATGAGGACGAGGAGTTCGGCGATCGCCTCCCCATTGCTCACCCCTTGGGCGATCAATTCATTGCCCAAGCTGCGGCGGAGTTTGCGCTCGGCTTTGGCGGAGGTGAGGGGGGTGGTGTGCATGGCCCGTTGGAGTAAATCGACAAATTCCTGAGTTTGTTTGAGGTTTAAGGTTTGTAGCAGAGCAGGCAATTGGGCGAGGGTTTGCTCTAAATATTTGGTCATGTTCCCCGCTGAGGAGCGGATCGCCCCTAGGGGGGTATTGATTTCATGGGCAATGCCCGCCACCAATTGCCCCAAGGCGGCCATTTTTTCTGCTTGAATTAATTCATCTTGGGCGGTTTGGAGGGCGAGTTCTGCTTGTTTACGATCTGTAATATCGCGAACAATAATCAGGGCTTTTTCCCCCTCCATCGGCACAATTCGCGCCTCTTGATAGAGGAGCTTATGATCAATTTCTAAGGTAAATTCATAGCGCTGAATGGTCTGGGTATCGAGGGCAAGTTGGATCATCTCAAGGCGTTGATGGGCCACCTTTGCCGGTAAGGTTTCGGTGAGATTTTTCCCCACAAGGCTATCCACGGGAACAATACTTTCAAAAAAGTGAGAACAGGCGGCTTCAAGATAGTTGCCGTGGCGATCCACCTGCATGAGCAGATCCGGCAAACCGTTGATCAAAGCACGGGTTTCCGCTTGGTTGGCTTTGAGGGCTAATTCGGCTTGTTTGCGATCGCTAATATCCCGAATTATAAACAAGACTTCATCGGGGCCACTAGGCACAACCCGCACCTCTTCGTATTGGAAGTGATTCCTACAGGCGACCGTTTGTTCGTAATATTGCACTTCCCCTGTGGCGAGGGCCTGCTCCATGGCGACCACTTGCCGGTTAAATAACTGCTCGATCAATTGGGGATCGGCATCGGCTCGCAATTGGGGATCTGTGTTGACTTGCTGATCATCGGTAAAAAAATCCTCTAGTTCCCGCGATTGGACATAGTTGAGGTATTGCCCTTGGCGATTCATGCGAAACATCAGGTCGGGAATGGCTTGGAGCATCGCCCGGTTTTGCTGTTCACTGCGTTCGAGTTGGGCGGCTTTTTCTGCTAGGGCTTCGGTGCGCTCGGTAATTTGTTGGATTTGGCGAAAGATGACGGTGAGAAGGGCGATCGCGCCGAGGACAACCCCTCCCCAAAGCATTTGTGGTGAATCTGCCCAGTTGAGAGCTAGGGGGAGGATGCTTGCCATCCTGCGATCGCCCAGGAAGGGGGAGGAATAAGGTAGTCCGCTGGAGATGAGCATAGGGTCTTGAAAGGCTGAAAGGAAGATCCGTGGCTGCACAGCCCGCAAAAAGGAGCTTAAGCTACTTTCTTCTCCCATTGTGCCACTGGCTTTAGACTTTGGGGAAACCTGCTCAGGGGGGGGAGAGGACTGAAGTCCTCATGACGAACAGAGGGGAAGGGTTTAAAATATAAAGTCAGCCCATTAACCATGCATCTAGATTTATTCCTATGTCTATCCAACTGAAAGTTCCCACTATGGTTTGTGGTGCTTGTGTGAAAACGATTACGGCGGCAATCACTGCCCATCTCCCTAATGCGACGGTCAGCGCTGATCTCGATCAGCAGCTTGTGACGGTTACTGAGGCGAGTGATCTCCAACAGGTACAAGGGTGGATTGAGGCGGCGGGTCACGAAGTTACGGCGCATTAATCCATAGCTACTTTTCCCGGTTGGCAATGGTTAATAGTTTGCTAGAAGGGCTGTTCATGGAGGGGACTGGGCTTCAGGTTGCCTCACCATTGCCCTCAGTATTGGGGTAGCAACGTTTGATCTCAGCGATGATTGGGAAGGCCGCAGCCTCTTCCAACGGGCAGATCAAGGCCTGTTTCAAGCCAAAACGAGCGGACGCAATCAAGTGGTTAATCTTGAGCAAAGAACAGGCTAGGATGGGGGATGATCCTATTCCCAAAGCCCATGCCTGACCTTGGCCTGCGCCGTCTTGCTCATCAACTCGCCCAGAAACTCCAGCACAATGCCTTGATTCAAGCCACAACCCAAGCATTGCGCCAGGATTTAGATTGCGATCGCGTTCTACTCTATTACTTCTACCGCCCTTGGTCGGGTCAAGTCACGTTTGAGGCCCTGCGCTCTCCCCATTTATCGATTTTTGGCTCCACCGGGGCCGATGACTGTTTCAACCAAGACTATGCCCAACTTTATCAGGAGGGACGGGTACGGGCGATCCCGGACATTGAAACGGAGGCGATCCATCCCTGCCATCGGGATTTTCTGCGCACGATCCAGGTGCGAGCCAATTTAGCCGTCCCGATCCTCACCCATGGCACATTATGGGGGTTACTGATTGCCCATCAACTCACGCCCCGCCCTTGGTTTGATAGTGATATTACGGCGATGGAAGCGGGGGCTAAGGCGATCGCCCGCCAACTTCAACAGCGGTGAGTCTGATCCAGCGGCTACACCATTGGAGCCAAACTTGTCCTGATCACATAGCCCTCCAACGGGGGGGCCAGGGGCTAACGTTTCAAGCTTGGGCAGCCCTGAGCCATCGCTGGGCGGCGGATTTGCAACGGCGAGGGTTGAAAAGGGGCGATCGCGTTCTGCTGATGGTGGGGTTATCGGTGGAACTGTACGGGATTTTGGCGGCCCTCTGGCAGGTGGGGGCGGTGGTGGTGGCCTTGTCTCCCCAGGTGGGGCGGGCGGCCTTGGGCCGGGCTTGTGAGGCGTTGCAACCGCAGGCTTGGATTGCGCCCCGGTTGCTGTTGTGGGGATTACCGAGGTTTGTACCGGCCTTGGGGCGGATTCCCCAGCGGCTCACCTTGGGGGATTTGGGGCGCAATCCTGTGGATGGTGGGATTGGTGGCGAGGAACCTGATCCCGATGGGATCGCCTTGATCACGTTTACCAGTGGGAGTACGGGTGAGGCGAAATTAATCGAGCGATCGCACCGTCAACTCCAAGCCCAAGGCGAAGCCCTCGCTCCCATTTTGCAATCCCAACCCGGATCGCGGGAGTTAGGCATTTTGCCCCTGTTTGGTTTGGCCCATTTAGGGGCGGGGGGGCGGTTGGTGTTGCCGGATTTTCCGGTGCAACCACTGCCCAAAATTCCTGGCCGGCGGCTCTTTGAATTGATCCAATCGGCTAATATTCAGCGGCTGGTGGCCTCCCCTACGGTATTCACCCGCCTTGTTCAAGCGGCTCAAGGGCAAACCCTATCCCACCTTGAGCAAATCTTCATCGGTGGCGCTCCCGTGGGCTTAAAACTCCTCGCCCATCTCCAAGCCCTCGCCCCCCAAGCCGAGATTGCGATCGTCTATGGTGCAACGGAAGCCGAACCCATTGCCCAGCAAGTTGATGCAGAGATGACGGTAAGGGAGAACGATAGGTGCGCGATCGCGGCTCGCCCCCATCACGGCCAAGGGTTATTGGTGGGGCCGCCCATCTCTGCAATCACGCTCAAAATCATCACCCCCCGCAGCCCCAACCCCGAAAGCCCCGAAGCTTTCGCCCAAATCACCGTCTCCCCTGGCGAACCGGGGGAAATCTGCGTTACGGGCCCCCATATCCTGACCATTCCCCACAGTCCCCACCAATTCACCCTCAAGGGCCAACGCTGGCATCGTACCGGCGATCTGGGCTATCAAGACCCCCAAGGGCGGCTCTGGCTGTTGGGGCGGGTCGTGGGGTTGATTGAAGATGAACGGGGGCTGCTCTACCCCTGGGCCGTGGAGGCGGTGGCTAATGATTGGCCCGGCGTGGTGCGATCGGCGGTGGTCAGCCAACGGGGGCAGCGGGTGTTATATGTGCAATGGCTCTGGGGTTATCAACCCCAAGATTATGCGGGTTTAAAGATGCAGTTGGCTTGGGCCCAATTGGATCGCATTGCACCCATGGCGAAAATTCCTGTGGAGCGTCGCCACGGCGCTAAGGTTGATTATCCCCGTTTGTTTAAGTGCCTGGGCATCCCCTAGGGGCGAAGTTGGGGGCGAAAATGGGGGCGAAAAATTTTTCGCCCCTACAATGGGAGACGGTCTTTTTTAAGGAGGGATTTATGGTGAATCAACCTGTTCATGTCATTGGGGGGGGTTTAGCGGGGACAGAAGCCGCTTGGCAGATTGCTCAGGCGGGGGTTGATGTGGTGTTGCATGAAATGCGCCCAGTGCAAACCAGCCCCGCCCACCATACCGAAGAATTGGCGGAATTGGTTTGTAGTAATTCCTTTGGGGCCTTGGCGAGCGATCGCGCCGCTGGTCTCCTTCATACCGAACTGCGCCATTTGGGTTCGATTGTGATTGCCAAAGCCGATGCCCATGCCGTCCCCGCTGGGGGAGCCTTAGCGGTGGATCGGGGCGTATTTAGCCACGACCTCACCCAAACCCTCGCCAACCATCCCCAGATCACGCTCCAACGGGAAGAAGTCCAAACCCTCCCCCATGAAGCGATCGCCGTCCTCACCACCGGCCCCCTCACCAGTCCCGCCCTCACCACCGACCTCCAACGGTTTACCGGCATGGATTACCTCAGCTTTTTTGATGCCGCTAGCCCGATTATTGTTGGGGATTCGATCAACGCTGAAATTGCCTTTCGCGCCTCCCGCTACGACAAAGGCGAGGCGGCTTATTTAAACTGCCCCTTTACCCGTGAGCAGTATTTAGCCTTTTGGGAGGCATTACGCACCGCCGAGCAGGCCCCGGTGAAGGATTTTGAGCGGGAAACGGCGAAATTTTTTGAGGGCTGTTTACCCATTGAGGAGCAGGCCCAGCGGGGAGAAGAAACGATGCGCTATGGCCCCCTTAAGCCAGTGGGGTTGAAAGATCCCCGCGATCCGGAGGGCGATCGCCCCTATGCCGTTGCCCAACTGCGCCAAGAGGATAAAGCCGGCCAGTTATGGAACTTGGTCGGATTTCAAACTAATTTGCGTTGGGGAGAGCAAAAACGGGTGTTTCGCCTCATTCCGGGGTTGGAAAATGCCGAATTTGTCCGCATGGGTGTGATGCACCGCAACACCTTCATCAATTCCCCCCAACTCCTCGCCCCCACCTTGCAATTCCACCAACGGGAAACCCTCCTGGCCGCTGGGCAATTGGTGGGGACAGAGGGCTACACCGCCGCCGCTGCGGGGGGCTGGCTGGCGGGAACCAATGCCGCCCGTTTAGTTTTAGGGTTACGGCCGATTGTACCGCCGAAAACAACGATGTTGGGGGCGTTGGTGGATTTCATCACCTCTGCTTCCCCGAAACATTTTCAACCCATGCCGCCCAATTTTGGGATTATCCCGCCCTTAGAGCAGAAAATTCGCAGTAAGCGCGATCGCTATGGGGTGTATCGCGATCGCGCCCTAGCAGATCTCAAGATATGGCATAGTCTAAGTTCGTCTCCTCCGGTGGCGAAGGGCTGAGGCTGAGGGTTGATAGGCAACGGGCTTCCGCCTGGGCCCGATCATGCTGGCGTTTCGTCATCATCACATTGAGGAGATCGGGCATTTCTTGATGGCAGTGGGGGCAAAACCAATAGATACGGCTCCGGTGAGCATGATTAACCATGGGTTGAGAGCAACAAGGACAAGGAATCATAAATACCAACTAAATTAAATGGAGGATTTTATCTGGGGGAGGTCTCAAAAAGGCGATCCCCTATGATCTATGGTACGAAAACCTAATGTAAATGGGTATAAATCCGCGTGAAACTTAATAAGAATTCAATCTTCAACCCATGGCTTGATAAGCTCATCTTATCCAAATCGACTCAATGATTGTTGTATCGAAAATAACTAATTTTTTGTAAGTAAAAATACAGTTTGACCGCTGATCTTGATCAACGCCTGATCGCAAATTATCGTAGTTTGGAAAAAAAGCAAATGGGCAAATTTGCGGATCTTTGCTCCCTTTAACCTTAAGGTGATCTATGGGGGAGCGATTCAACGGAGGACGGTTTAGAGCCGTAGCCAAGGGGGTTAATGTAATCGCTGAAACCCAGAGGGAGTGGACTGAAGTCCGCACTGCGAAGGAGGGGAGCAGATGAAGGCTGTAATAAAAACTGACTCCTCATGATTGTGGCTCGTGCTATAGATCTGCAACCCAGCTTGGCCCTATGGGGATTGAGCCTCCTACCTCCGCCAGCAAATTCCGCTTCAAGCTTGCCTCTATAAAAATATTAAGCAAATTTAATTTTTGCGGATTGTTTACTTTAATTGTATCGGTTTAAACTGTAATAATCGGTGAAATTTGTTGGGGGTTCACGACTGGAATAAAAGAGCAATACCGGCGATCGCCACCCCTACGCCGATCACCGCCCGTAAACTGACCTTTTCCCCCAACAATGCCACCAACGGCAAGATAAAAATGGGACTGGTTCCCATCAAGGTTTGAGCAATGGCAGCGGGGGCTAATTGCAAGGCAATTTGCTGCAACCAAATGCCCAAATAGGTTCCCCCCGTGGCGGCAATGATCACAGCCCCCCAAGCCCGCCCCGATAAACGCGGCAGGCTCACCCCTGGCATCCATCGCCCTTGTTGTCGCCACAACAACAGCAGCAAAACCCCTGCTCCCCCCGTTAACCGAATCAGGCTACTCCAGAGGGGCGAAATGCTCTGATCCACCAAAATAAATCGGGATGACACCATGCCCACGGCTTGGGCCAAGGCGGCCAAGCTCCCCCACAATAGTCCCATCCCCACACCGGAACCGCTGTGGGTTGTGGCGGGGATTTTTTCGGTAATTACCCAAGTCACCCCCCCAAGGGTGAGGAGAATGCCCACAATCGCAACGGTGTTTAAGGTTTCCCCCAAGACCACCCAGGCCAGGAGGGCCGTGAAGGGAGAGGCTAAGGTTTCCATTAAGATGCCCCGCCGCGCTCCTAGGGCAATGAGGGCTTTGAGCAGGGCGGTATCCCCTAAGCCAATGCCAATCACACCGCTAAACATCAGGATGGCAAATTGGGCGGGGGGAGCGATGGGCCAAGGGGAGCGCAGGAGCATTAGGGTACAGAGGATCAGGACAATCCCCACCGCCCCCTTGAGCCAATTCAGCACCAAGGGGCGAATATTTGCACCAATACGGGCATAGATCAGGGAGGCGATCGCCCACAACATCGCCCCCGCCAATGCCGCCAACTCGCCCGCCCAAGGTGTGATCAGGTTAAACATTCGTGAGCCTCAAGATTCGATCAATGGGGAATTTCCAGCCATGCGGCGGGGTTGGATCAGCGTCAAGCCCACAAAAAACCCGCAACCCTCAGGGGAATTGCGAGTCTTAAACACTCAACGATTTAGGTTAGTGATCTGGCGATCGCCCTTCAACCCTCAGGATTACTGGAGGGGGTGAAACAGCAAATCGGGGAAAAAGCGATTGAATTCAATCAGCAAACCAGCCGTAAACGTCAATAGTGCCATGATCAGCACCGGAGCGGTGGAAAGAAATTTAGTCATGAAAGGTTCTCCCAATGAATTGATGCAAACAAAAATTTAAAGGTGTTCACCACGTCTAGCGGGGGGAAATTGGCACTTCCGTATCCGGAACCGTCAGTTTACCGCTGGTAAATTCCGCCAACGCCGCCAAGGGCCAGGTGAAACCGCCGAGCATCATCTTAAATGCCAGAGGGACATCGATGATGATCTCTTTCATTTCAGCATCTTTACCGGCACGGATCGCGATCATATAAGCGCGACCGACCCAGCCGATCCAACCCGCAATATAGAGGAAGATCAAGCTCGGAATCGTGAAATCACCAACATGATCCCAACGACCATCGACAATCAGGTGAGGATAGCCTTCGGGGCCGCAGAGGGCTTGGGAATAGCGTTCGGCGCGTTTTTGCCCAGATTCGGGGTCAGCGGTGGTGTTCCGAAACGATTTAGACTTTTGGATATAGGCAGGAGATTCACTACAGGGGACTAGACCATAGTCATCTGCTGAGGCGGCGGGGGCAAAGTTGAGCCACAACGTCGCCATGAGAATTAAAGCCAACAACTTCCGCATGAAATGTTACCTTTTGTTACGAAACAATAAGATTCATGTACACAAAAATGGCAGCAATTGCCGGTACAATCGTCGCAATCTTACTCCGAGGGGTTAACCCAGTTAAAGGATTTGTAACAGAAGTTGACACATTTGCGGGCAAAATTCGCAGGATTTTGAAACGATGCTCACTGTTTTGGGAATTGAAACCAGTTGTGATGAAACGGCGGTGGCGGTGGTGGGCGATAGGTACGCTAACGCGGATAGGTACGCTAACGCGGATAGGTACGCTAACGCGGATCGCACCCTCCTCAGTAATGTCGTCGCCTCCCAAATCGACCTCCACCGGCTCTATGGGGGGGTTGTGCCGGAATTGGCGGCCCGTCAGCATTTGGAAATGATCAACCCCTGTTTAGATCAGGCGTTGGCCCAGGCGGGTTTGAGTTGGGATCAGATTGATGGCATTGCCGCCACCACTGCGCCGGGATTGGTGGGGGCGTTGTTGGTGGGGGCAACGGTGGGTAAAACCCTGGCGATGGTTCACGGCAAGCCTTTTTTAGGGATTCACCACCTAGAGGGCCATATTTACGCCACCTATCTCAGCAATCCTGAGATTGAGCCGCCTTTCCTCTGCCTCTTGGTGTCCGGCGGCCATACGAGCCTGATCCAGGTGCGGGGCTGTGGGGATTATCAGCAGTTGGGCAGTACGCGGGACGATGCGGCGGGGGAGGCGTTTGATAAGGTGGCGAGGCTATTGGGTTTGGGTTATCCCGGTGGGCCGGCCATTGACCGCATCGCCAAAACGGGCAACCCCAACGCTTTTCCCCTCCCAGAGGGCCGGGTTTCCCTGCCGAATAACCAGGGCTATCACCCCTATGATTGCAGTTTTAGCGGGTTGAAAACGGCGGTGTTGCGGTTGGTGCAGGGGTTTGAGGGGGAAGCGTTGCCGGTGGCGGATATTGCGGCGAGTTTTCAGGAGACGGTGGCGCGATCGCTCACGAAACGGGCGATCGCCTGCGCCCTTGACCATGATTTACCCTTAATTGCGATCGGGGGGGGTGTGGCGGCGAATAGTGCCTTAAGGAAACACCTCGAAGCTGCCGCCACTCCCCAGGGTTTGGCGGTTCATTTCCCGCCGTTGAAGTTCTGCACGGATAATGCGGCGATGATTGCCTGTGCGGGGGTGGAGCATTTGCGGATGGGGCATCGATCGCCCTTAACGTTGGGGGTACAGTCGCGGTTGGGGATTACGGAGGTGATGTCGTTGTATGGTTGACACCCTTTATCCCGATTCTGATGGTCAGCCGATGGCAGAGAATACGGTGCAATATGATTGGATTGTCTATTTGGTAACGAATCTCAAGCACCTTTTCGCAGAGCAAACCGCCTTTGTGGCGGGGGATCTGCTGTGGTATCCGGTGCAGGTGGAGCGACCCCCGGCCCCCTGTCAAGCTCCCGATGCGATGGTGGTGTTGGGGCGGCCGGCGGGCGATCGCGCAGCGTCTCCGCAGGAGGATCGGGGTAGTTATAAGCAATGGCTGGAGGACAATATTCCCCCCCAAGTGGTGTTTGAAATTTTATCCCCCAGCAATACCCATCGGGAGATGGCGGCCAAGCAGCTTTTCTATATCATAAGGACTCAGTTTGTAGTGCGGACTTCAGTCCGCGAATGGGTTGATGAGATCTACTCCTGTTCCTGCAAAGTCGCTGATATTGCGAGTCACCAAAGTAAGCCCGCAGGTTAGGGCGGTAGCGGCTAGCTGTTTGTCAATGGCATTTTGAGGGTGGGGTACAAGCAAGCGTCCCCATACCTGAGCTTCGGTGGTGGTGAAATCGAGAATGTGGTCGGTGTAGTCCTCTAAAATAGTTTGTAACCAGGCTTCGAGAAGGTCAGCTTGTGGCTGATCTCCACGATGGCGAATGCGTTCGACACCTCGGCGAAGTTCGCCAAGGGTGATCACACTGATATAGAGGCGAGCATTTTGCTCGGTGGCGTTTTGAAAGAATTGCTGAACACCGGGGTTTGCGTTGTTGTGTTTGCGCAACTCACTGATGACGTTGGTATCAAGTAAATACATCATGGGCTGTGTCATCTTGCACTCGTTCAAAATCTGAATCGTTGCCGACGTTGGGGATGAGTGCAAGCACTTCGGCAAAGGATTTTTGGGCGGGTTGGAGTAAGACTTGCTCTAGGATTTTACGGTGTTCGGCTTCTGCACTGACACCGTGACGACTGGCCCGTTGTTTGAGGGCGTTGACAATGGCATCGTCAATGTTGCGGACAATTAAATTAGCCATAAATTGTTTCCTTAGAAAGGTGTTCTATGGAAGGATTCACTGTGATGATAGCATTGATATCACTTCTGTGGATAGAAACCGGGTTGCTTTGATTTTTTCGTTTTTTGCTGAGGTTTTGGCAAAAACCCGGTTTCTGGGGTTAGGGGTGGGGGAGGAGGTTGCTGATCAATTGGTGGACAGGATAAAACATATTTACCAAGCGACTGTTTGTAAAATTTCCACGGCTTGAAAATGGGTATCTCTTGTGACGAGGATCAAATCGTGCTGTAGGGCAAGGGCTGCAATCCAGATATCATTTTCAGGTAATGGGCGGCCTTTGAGTCGCAATTGATTTTTAACATCGCCATATTGCCGAGCCGTTTCAGTATCACACACCAGTATTGTACTATCGCCAACAAATAGATCGATTTTGGCTAAATTTGCTTCAACTCGCCCGGATTTTCTGGCTCCATAAGATAATTCGCCAATCACAATGCTGGGAATAAAAATTGCGTTGGCTTGGGCAAGATTTTCTTTGATTTGTACTTCATTGGCAAAGAGGGCAATCACAATATTGGTATCGAGCAAAAATCTACCATTCATCGATATCTACCAACTCGCAATCTTGTTCAATGGCTGTTTGCATTAACTGAAGGTCGTTGAGGGGAATCAGCCCAGCAAAGTGCAATAGTTTTTGTCCGGGTGTGCCTTGAATTTTTGCTTTTGCTAATGAGCGGGCATATTCAAGCACTTGGCATTGCAGGTGTTGGGGCATGATTTTCAATTGTTCGACGACTTCTTCAATGATAGGCATATTCATATTGTCCTCTTTGTTGTGATCTTAACATTTTTGGGCAGAGAAACCGGGTTGCTTTGATTTTTTCGTTTTTTGCTGAGGTTTTGGCAAAAACCCGGTTTCTGGGGTTAGGGGTGGGGGAAGAGGTTGCGGATGATACGGTACAGGGTGAGGGCGATAATCCAAATGAGGGCGAAGGGGAAGGCAAACAGACCTAAAATAAAGCACAAAATTAGGTTAAATGTGCTGCGTTGGGCAAATTTGCCGATGGCTTTTGCCCATTTGGGATAGGGATAGGCATCTAGGGGCAAATCTAATTCTTGCAAAATGGCCTGTCCTTGTTGAACAGCGGCGAATCCTTCTTTGATTCTGCCTGCTTTTTGATATGAATTACCTAAAGCCATTAAAGAACTAGCTTCCCCCCGTCTGTTCCCAATCTCTCGTTGAATCTCCAGAGATTGCTCGTAAAAGGCGATCGCCTCCTGGTAGCGTCCTAGGGACTCGTAAGCATTGCCTAACGAGGTTAAAGAAGCAGTATATCGCCAGTTGTGGTGATCTGGGAGATGCTTCACCAACTGCTGGTAAAGTTCAACCCGGAGTAAATTATTGCCCCGTAAGTTCAGGAAATTATCAACATCCTGATCAATATTCCCACCATCATAAATCACATCAAACGCCGCTTCATAGTCTCCCAACTCACAGCGATGATAAAACACCTCCAAATATTCCCGCACATCCTCCACCGTCTCCCATTCCCCACGGGACTTAAACCGACTCTGATAAAACTCAATGGCCCTTAAATGCGCCTCCCTTAAATCCCCCACCTTAAACTTCAAATACTCCCCAATAAACGGCTGAAACGTAAAAAATCCCCGCTGCTCCTCCAACAAAAACCCCCGCCGCATCAACCCCCGCAACACCTTCCCCGTCACCTCCTCCCCCACCATCGCACTCGCCACCCCCGCATCAAACCCCCCCCGCAACACCACCAACGACAACAACACCCCCCGCAACCCCGCCGCCAAACGATTAAAACTCGCATCCAACACCGCCACCAACTGCACTTCTTCTGCATGATGGCGACCCTTAATCTGAGGATGTTCCATCAACCTTGCAATACCTACACTCTTCAATTCCTCCTTAAAACTGGTAATCTTTTCATCATCATCTTCTTCAGCAAGATAACTACCAACAAACTTCAACGTTAGAGGATGACCTTGGACAATTTCCACCCATTCCTGCAACTCCGCTTCCGATCCCTTAACTTTCTCCTCAGTTAAAAAAGCAATTCCCTCTTGAATCGACAGGCCCTTATTTAATCTCAGGATCGATTCCTCCTGAATTTTGTGAGGAATCCCCGTTGGAATTTCCTGCGTCGTGACAATAATTTTAGTTTTTGAGTAAGTCTCTAACCAAAGCAGAAGAAAGCCTTGATACTCAGCATCATGCAAAACAGATTCAAAGTTATCCAGTACCAATAAAAAATCAACTTCCAACTCTTTTATTAAAATAGTTTGCAATCCAACATTCGGAAACCCTCTATTGTTTAATTTTTGGTTCAATAACTCCTCAGACTCCAATTGCCACAACTGCTTAAGAATGCGCTGTGCCAAGATCGAAAAAGATGGCGAGTTTCGTAAGTCAGCCCAAAATTTATTCTGGAAATCATCCTGCTGGTTAAACAAGGTTACTGCCAACGAAGTTTTACCCATGCCAGCAATGCCAAAAATGATGATTAAATTTTCATTTTCATCATCTAGAAAGCTTTGAATCCTTTGCTTTTCTGCTTGTCGCCCTTGAAAGTTGGTAACTTGGGGGCGTAAATCGTCACTATAAAAAACACCAACCGAAGATGTAGCTTCTCCCCCTTTTTTAAAATCATTAAAGCCATCAATTAATATATCTAGCTTTTCATTCGTGGTTGCAAAGCCTTCTTTGATGTCTTGTTTTAAACCAGATAACTCCTCTCGTAACCAAAGCTGCACCACCGCAATTTGAGCCTGAGTCACCCCCAACTCATGGAGAACATCCCCAAAACCTGCATCAATCTGCCGTCCCAACTCCCGAAACCGTTCCCCATTCCCGGCCAACTCCTGCCGCAATTGCTCCACATCCCCCAAAGCTTGCCCCAACTCCGCTAAAACACCCTCCGGACTGGATTGCTGCAACTCCGCCAAAACCCCCCGAATTTCCCCCAACAACGACAACGTTAACCCCGCAAACGCCTTCCCCCCCGCCTCAAAATCCGCCTTCAACACCTCCCGCAGCGCCAAAGCAAACTTATCCCGTAACTGCGTCGCCACCTCCGCCAACACATACTCCGGTAAATCCACCCCCGCCTGCGGACAAAGCCAAGCGTATAACAACTCCCGCCAATTCTCCACCTCCAAAACTTTCTGATTCACATAACCCACCGTCCCCTGCTTAAAGAGATCAGAAGTCCCTGTTTCCAGAATTAACTCAAACTTACCCGCCTCCAACTCTTGAGCCACCGCCTGCCATACCTTCAGCGTCCCTTCCGCCAACTCGGTCAACTGCTTTTTCTCCAACTGGGTTAACTGCTGCGTCGATTGGGGATAAGTGCCAGCCTCAGCGATCGCCTTAATAATCAAGGCAATGGCAAACCCCGTCGCCTGCGTCAGATCATGATTCGCTAACTTGTCCCCACTCCCCCGGAGCCTTACCGCATTATGGTTGAGATGATGGGGAAGCATTTCATTGGCAACAATGCCCCCAGAAACCGCCGTGGCGATCGTTCCCAACAAACCACCACAAATCGCTCCCCCCGCGAGGACGGCCATCGAGACGAATAAACGTTGCGGGCGATCGGTGACTAAATCCATCCATACCTCATTGCTCAATTAGCCGTCTGACTTGGGCCAAAGCATCATCCCCTGAAATTGGCTGAACGGAACCATTCCGCACTTCATCCCTGCGTCGCTTGGCTTCAATAACCCAAACCGACTGAATTGCTGAATCAGCGTCGAATTCTAGGCTTTCCACTAATCTATCTGCGAGAAATGCCCTCGACTCATTCGGCAGAGACAGTAATTCCTGAGTGATTTGCTCAATTGAACGCATAGTACCTCACAAAAAACTAAGCCTACTCATCATCTTATCAAGATCTAGGAATTCGCTTTCCCCGAAAGCAGGGGGGCAATCTGCGTTAGTGTAACCATTGCCCCCCTAAACCTACATTCTTGAACAGAGCAACGCGCCCTATAAAAACGTATTCACATCCACCGCCAACCGTTGACCCAAAGCCAACAACAGCGGCATCTGATCCTGATTCCAGGGACAGACTAACCCCGATTCCGTTTCCATACATTGGGGCAAAATGACCTCATGGAAACAACGGAAATAGAGTTCTTGGGCGCGATCAAGGGAAAGACCGACATTGAGGCGATCGCCTACATCGATCATCCCTTCAATGCGCCGCTGATCTTCGCCTACCGTTGCACTGGTTTTCCCAAACAGGAGAGCATCGAGGGAGCGCAAAATTAGTGCCTCTAGTAGATGTTTTGCTCCGGGTAGATTTAACGAGGCGTGCATACTTTCCGCTTCTGTGGCTGTGCTATCCAGTTCCGCCAGAATCCGATCCATTTCCTCCGGATCACTACTGCTGTCTAATTCATCCAACAGCCGTAAACAACGATAGGAAAGGGCAATATCCGCCGCCACCTGCAACTCTTGGGGAACCGGCAATTCTTCCCGGTGGAACGCCCGCAGGATGCTGTAATTATCCCGGTAGGCTTGGCGATAGAGTTGATCTAAAGTGGTTTTGCTCTTGTCGGCAATTTGTTGGATAATCCATTGCCGTTCTTCAGCGAAAAGGGTTTCGAGACTGAAAACGCGATCGCCAAACACCCGCATCATTTCAAACATTGTCGTGGCGACACTGGCTTCGCGCATCGATTTAAACAGCGTCTCCTTCACTTGGGCATAGGCTAACCGCCCAATAAAGGGCTGAATACAACAGTGGAAATCCCAGCCCCCCAAATGGAGCACCGCAAAGATAAACTCCTTCGATTCGCGGGTAATTTCCGAGACCAATTGGAGATGACCGATGGCCAGCACTTGGTTGCCCATCTGCTGCTTGTGGTAGTCCAATTGTTTGGCCTCGTAGCAATAAACCCGGTCTTCTGCACTGTAGTTAGTGAATAAGGACGTGATTGCATAGTGGGCCGCTACCCGCTCAAACGTGATCCGCGATGACACCACCAACTCATCGTAAACCCGGCCTCCATGGCCGAAATGCTCCACATTACTAGGGGCCGCCTGAAGCCGTTGGCGGAATTCCGGCTCAAGCTGAACCCCGGCAATTTCCCCGGCTAATTCAACGGCCCGGGCCGCATAGCGAAGGATCTGCACCCCTTCAGGCCGGGAGAGTTCATCAAAGAACCAGCCGCAACTGGTGAACATCAACAAGGCTTGACGCTGCATTTCCAAGAGCCGTAGCGCGTCCACCTGCTCCATGTCATCAAGGGCATGGGCTTGGTGACGGTAGAGGAAATGGACGGTGGTTTCGGGGCTGCGATCCGCGATCGCGTACCTATCGCCCATCACCTGAATATATTCATCCCGCGCTAACCAGGGATCATGGAAGAATTTGCGGCCGTAGTCTTCGTAAATGGCCGCGAGGCGATCGCGCAGCCAATTCAAGCTATCCCGCAGGGGCCTGCGCCATTTCTGCGTCCAATTCCCCCCACCGCCGCAACCACAATCATCCTGCCAACGATCCACCCCATGCATACAACTCCAAGCCGTCACGGGCTTGAGGATCACTTCCCAGGTCGGGGGGCAGATGCTCAGGTAATGGGCCACATTCGTCACCTGCCAATGGCGATGGGCGAACTCTTGGCTAAAGGCATAGGCGAGACATTTTTCCGTTCCCGCCTTGTGGTGGCCGAAGGTTTCTCCATCGGTGGCAACGCAGATCAGTTGAGAGGGGCGATCGCCCCGCACCGCTTGACCGAGGCGATCGGCTAAATGCTGAGAACTGGCCAGCACATCATCAAAGCCCATCCCCTTAGAAATGGGGCCATCATAGAAAAAGATATCGATATGCTTACCGTTGGCTAGAAAACAGCGGTAGGGGCGCGTCGGGTCAATTTGGCCGCCCCCCACCCCTAGCCAATCGGGGTGAGGGTTGTCTGCTGTTGGCATCGGGCGGCATTGTTCCGCCTGGGAGGGGGCGAGGATCGTGAATTTAATCCCCTCATTAGCTAAGGCTTCGAGGGTGGCATAGTCCACCGCCGTTTCCGCGAGCCACATCCCTTCAGGATCCCGGCCAAAATGGGTGCGAAAATCGGCTTTTCCCCAACGGATTTGGGTGTACTTATCCCGCTCGTTGGCGAGGGGGAGGATGATGTGGTTATAGACTTGGGCGATCGCATTGCCATGGCCATTGAGCCTTGCTGCACTTTTACGATCCGCGTCGATAATGCCCTGATACACCTCCGGATCATGCTTGGCCAGCCAAGACATTAACGTTGCCCCGACATTAAAGCTCAGATATTCAAAATTGTTGACCACACTCACCACTTCCCCCCGCTGATTGAGGATGCGGGCGAAAACGTTGGGGCGATAGCATTCGTATAAAATCCGCTCGTTCCAGTCGTGGAAGGGGTAGGCGCTGGGTTGGCGTTCAATGACGTTTAAATAGGGGTTCTCCCGGGGTGGCTGATAAAAATGTCCATGAATCGTAATATAAACGCCAGTAGCCACGGCTCCTTGTTGTTCCTCTTGCCAGATGGGGGTTGGATTGGACATTAGTTCTGTATTCATAAAAATCACTCGACGGGAAAACACTGTAGTTGATGGGAATAGGGCAAAAAACAGCGTTCACCCTCCCCTTGAACGGTTTCCAGCCTGTGGAAATTGTGGATTGACCCTGAAAACCGGCTTTTGCTACTGATCTCTAGTGAACCGCAAAGCTCAAAAATGCTGTCGTTCTTATCAATTTCTTAACGAATCGATGATTTTTTTTTACGAGGGAGTGGGGAGTGGGGGGTGAGGGAGACAGTTAACGTTTCTCTATCCTCTTTTCTTTATCCTCTCTCCTCTCTCCTTCCCTAGGACGGTTGAGGATCGGGTTTTCCCCTAGGAGGGGTGGAGGGGCGATCGCTACAATGGGAACCAAGACAACCGGGAAAAAGACGATGTGGAATCAATCAAAAACGCTTATCCTCCTCTCCGTACTCAGTGCGCTGCTGATTGGCATTAGCTACAGTGTTTTTGGCGGCACTGGGGGTATTCTCCTCGGCGTGATCCTCGCCGCCGTCACCAATTTAGGCTCTTGGTACTATTCCGATAAAATTGCCCTCGCTGCCTACCAGGCGCAACCCGTCACCGCAGCCCAGGCCCCTGACCTCCATCGCATGGTTGCCCAGTTGGCCCAACGGGCAGATATTCCGATGCCTGCGGTTTATCTTGTCCCTACCCCCGCCGCCAATGCCTTTGCAACGGGCCGCGACCCCCAACACGCTGCCGTCGCTGTCACTGAAGGATTACTGAATCTGCTCCCGGCGGATGAGCTAGAAGCGGTGTTAGCCCATGAATTGAGCCATGTCATGAATCGCGATACGCTCACCCAAGCGGTGGCGGCTACCATTGCCGGGGCGATCGCCTTCCTGGCGCAGATGGCTAGCTATAGCCTCTGGTTCTTCGGGGGGAGTCGCGATCGCGAAGGCAATGGTTTTGGCTTAATCCTGACCATCTTGATTGCACCCATCGCGGCAACAATTTTGCAACTGGGCATTTCCCGCACCCGTGAGTTTGCCGCCGATGCTGGCGCGGCTCGCCTCACCGGGAACCCCCGCGCCCTGGCCAATGCCCTGCAACGCTTAGAGCGTTCCGCCCAAAAGCAACCGATGCAAGGCAATCCCGCCTTTCAACCCCTGCTGATTTTTGGGGGCAGTGATGGTAATTTACTGACGAAACTGTTTTCGACCCATCCCAGCACGGGCGATCGCATTGAGCGGTTGATGGCTTTGGAAGGTCAAACTTTGACGATGTTCTAGACCCTTGGGGGCGAAAATCAGGGCGAAAATCAGGGCGAAAGATTTTTCGCCCCTACCCTTTTAAATCAGGGCGAAGGATTTTTGTGCCTCCGGCAGGCTTACGCCAACGCCCCCACAGCAACCAGAGATTTTAACGTCATTCACCTTTACCCCGGCTCCCTATGGGCGGCCGGGTTTTCTTGTGCTAAGTCCCGTTTTAAGGCCAGCGATCGCTGTTGGTAGGTTTGGGCGAGATCGTAATGGCCGAGGGTGTTGTGAACCTTGCTGAGGTTATTTAAGGCCACCGCCTCCCCAAAGCGATCGCCTAACTGTTGTTTCAAAATCAGCGCCTCCTGATAGGCACTGAGGGCGGCTTGATAATTGCCCCGCCGCAATGCACAATTGCCCAAACCACTCCAAGCGATGGCCCGGTGTTGATCAAACTCCAGTTCAGAACTGATTTGTAACAACTGTTCATAGGTGCGTTGGGCCTGCTCATCGTTTTGGCAACAGGCATAGGCATTGGCTAACCCCACCAAGGCATCATGAAAATCCAAATTGGGTCGGGGGGCATTGTATTGGCGGCAATAGTCTTGGTAATGGGCGATCGCCAATTCATAAGCATTAGTGGCTTCATAGACCTGAGCCAATAAAAAACGGGTATCGTTCACGCCCTGGTGGTCTTGAATACTGGTGCGAATCAGGAGCGATCGCTGATAGCAATCAATGGCTTCGCGGTTTTGCCCCAAAGCATGGTAAGCTCTGCCCAAATTGGTGAGGGATTTGGCTTCACCGAGGCGATCGCCAATGGATTGGGCCAAATGCAAATGCTTTTCAAAATGATCCACCGCCAACTTCATCGCCAGGCGGTATTCCCCCTGATCATGGTGTTGAACCGTTCCCCAGCGTTGACCCGTGGGCCGGCTCCCCGTCGCCCCCATCCGCCAATCCCCACTTTCCCGCTGCACCACTAAGGACTGTTGATAGCGTTCGATGGCCGCCTGATACTGCCCCAAGGACTGCAACGCCACGCCCAAATTGCTGAGTACATTGGCTTCCCCCTGGAAATCGCCAATCTCTTGATAAAGGCCAAGGGCCTGTTGCCAGGTTTGCAGGGCCGCCTTGAACTGGCTATTTTGGTAGCATTCAATGCCCTGCTGTAGGAGGCGATCGGCCTCCTGTTTGGTTTTGAGATGGATGACCGCTTCCGAGGGTACAGTGGCAAGGAGGGGATGATGCTTGAGGCGATCGTTCAAAGCCTCCAGTTGATCCGGACTATAGCGGGGCGGCGATTCATCCCGGAGCAGTTGGGCAATGGTTTCCACCAAACCCCAATCCACTAAATCTTTTGCCGCGATTAAAATCTTCTCCTCGGCATCCATCGGACTGTGGAGCAATTGCTTCACCAATTCCAAATAAGCTAAATAGCGTTCATGATTCATGGCTAAAGCCGATGGGTTTAATCTCAGCCCAGACTACCCCTAATGCTCTGTGGTGAATGGTTACTCCCTGATAAATCTCCCCTCCTTTAGCCTAACGCTACTTGTCTAAATTCTCGATGATCATCACAAAACTCTAGGAATGAAATCAGGCTGGCCTCGGATGAATTCTGCCCATAAAAAAAGAGCGTGATGCTCTCCTTTCCGACTAGAAATTTTTCAAGCGGGTAACGCGATTCGAACGCGCGACATTCACCTTGGCAAGGTGACGCTCTACCACTGAGCTATACCCGCATTTGCTTTCAGACTTTCATAAATCTAACAGAGGGATTGGGCAGTTGTCAAGGGAAAAACCGAAATTGAGGAGAGAGAATAGAGGAGTGAGGAGAGAGCAACGGAATTCCTCACTTCCCACTCCTGATCTCGAATCCGCTGAATCAGATCGTGCAACACTGTAGGCGGGGAAGGGCGCAAAATTCTCAATTTCGCTCCTACGCAGATCAACGACACAACCCAATTGGATACCACTTCTCACTCCTCACTCCTCACTCCTCACTCCTCACTCCTCACTCCTCACTCCTCACTCCTCACTCCTCACTCCTCACTCCTCACTCCTCACTCCTCACTCCTCACCCCTCACCC
>NZ_JAYGHW010000094.1:0-87270 GCF_034932185.1 Spirulina sp. CCNP1310
GTGTAGCAACCTGCGCTTTAGGAGGGGGAGGGGGAGCAGCAACCTTGGCCCGTTGGGAGGGCGGCGGGGGGGCGGGGACTTGTGCGGCTTTGGGGGGAGCTTTAGGGGGTGGGGGGGGTGCGGCTACTTTAGTTTTCGGCGGGGCGGTTTTCGCTGCTGCGGGCGCACCATCACGGGGGAGGGCGGCACGATGGACAGCTTGCTTAATGGCGTTTTGAAATTGTTTGCGGTTAAAGGGTTTATGGATAATCGCAAAATAGCGGGGTTCGGGCAAAACTTTGCTAACGGGATCATGGGCTTCTGCCACTAAAACCATGGGAATTTCCCGCAGTTTGGGGTGTTCCTGAGCTTTGCTGAGGATTTTCCAGCCACTCACTTGAGGGAGATTGAATTTCAGCACCATCAGGCGCAAATTTTTCACCTCATCTTTAATCACGGTGAGGGCAGCTTTCCCGTCCATGACTTCGATAAGGCTAAAATTTCCACCGGGAAGCATCCCGCGTAGCTCTCCGAGGCTCACGGGGTCGTCATCGAGGAGTAGCACTTTATGATCCGCCATTATTCGCCCTGATCGCTATGGCAAAAGTGTACCGAATTTCTGAACCCCTCGCTAGGGAAATTGTGATTCTGCGGGTGAGTGATCCCCCAGGAAAATCCTGATTTGGGAGGAGATTTGAGCAACAACCTCATTCGTCGCTAAAATTCTGATCAAAATCCTGATCAATGTATGGGGAACGTTCCAAGATGGCAAAGGTAGAGTATTGGATCCGGCGGCTAGGGAGGCGATCGCTCTCTTTAGCCCTTTTCGTCACCTTGGGGGGATGCCAACAGGCCGCCCCCTTGTTTCAGCAAGTTTTACCGATCGCGCCCCCACCGCAACGCCCCGCCCCTCTCCCCCAAGACCCCCAAATTCAGGTTTACATGAACCAAAACCTGGCCCAAGGGGCGGATTACCGCGATCCCTATCGCGAGATCGAGCGGCCTGGGGATGATCTTGAAGCGGTGATTTTAAGCCAGATTAACGGGGCAAAAACCAGTATTGATCTGGCGGTGCAGGAATTGCGCTTACCCGGTATTGCCCAGGCTTTGGTGGCGAAACAGCAAGCGGGGGTTAAGGTGCGGGTGGTGATTGAGAATAGCTACCATCGCTATTGGCATGAGAGTGATTCCGGCAGTTCGAGTTCTAGTGATTTTCAGCGGGAAGTATTGGCTTTTGTGGATACCGATGGAGATGGGCAGGTGAGCGCGGCGGAATTGGCGGTTAGGGATGCGATCGCCATTCTTCGTAATGGTCGCGTTCCCCTCCTCGATGACACCGCCGACGGCAGCAGGGGATCGGGGCTGATGCACCATAAATTCATGATCATTGATGGGGCAGTGGTGGTGACGGGTTCAGCAAATTTCACCCTCAGCGATGTCCATGGCGATGTGACAGAACCGGAAAGCCGGGGTAATGCCAATAATTTACTCGTAGTGAGCGATCGCCCCCTCGCCCAAGCCTTCACTGAAGAATTTAACCTGATGTGGGGGGATGGCCCTGGTGGCCGCCCAGATAGCCGGTTTGGGTTGCAAAAACCCCGCCGGTTGCCCCAAATGTTGCAAATCGGCAACTCCCGCGTCACGCTCAATTTTTCCCCCACCTCCCCCACCCGCCCCTGGGCCGAAAGCGGCAACGGCGTGATTGCCCTCGCTCTCCAATCCACCCAGCAGCGGGCAGATCTTGCCCTCTTTGTTTTTTCCGATCAGGGTTTAGGAAATACCCTCGGCAATCGTCACGCCCAAGGGGTGAAGCTCCGGGTTTTAATCGATCCCAGTTTTGCCTTTCGTTATTTCAGCGAAGGCTTAGATTTATTGGGGGTAGAAATACGCGAACAATGTCGCCTTGACCCCGATAATCGCCCTTGGCCCAACCCCATCGACACGGTGGGCGTTCCCAACCTACCACCAGGGGATAAGCTCCATCACAAGTTTGGGGTGGTGGATCAGCGGTTAGTGATTACCGGCTCTCACAATTGGTCAGCGGCGGCTAACCATACCAATGATGAGACAGTGTTAGTGATTGAAAATCCGGTGGTGGCGGCCCATTATGACCGGGAATTTGAGCGGCTTTATGGCGATGCTAGGTTAGGGTTAACATCCAAAACCAAGGAAAAAATTGCGGAAAATATTAAAACCTGTGGACGATGAGTTTTAGGAGTGAACGGTGCGTCAGACCTGTTAATTTATGATCAAAAAGAGCAGCATAACGGCTAACGCACCATTGACGACGCACCATTGATTATGGTGCAACCTGCGCAATATTAGTTCTTTAGAATCGATATTCATAGGACTGAATGGACTTGAGTGGGGGCTAGTAATGTTTCATGATTGGAAGGGATCAGGATGGGTAATTCAATTTCCATGGTTGTGCCTTGGCCTGGGGTGGAATAGCAACGGAGTTGGCCATGGTGTTTATCGACGATGATTTGATAGCTGATCGATAACCCTAAGCCTGTGCCTTTATTGATCGGCTTGGTGGTGAAAAAGGCATCAAAAATTTTGCCCTGTATGGCTTCATCAATACCCGGCCCATTGTCAGCAATCACAATGCAGATGCGATCGCCCCCGATCCGCTTGGTTTGGATCCGAATTTGCGGGGGATGATCCGGCGGGATTAGGTGATGGGCGATCGCCTCATCGAGGGCATCCAGGGAATTGCTCAAGATATTCATAAAGACCTGATTTAATTGGCTGGGATAACATTCCACTAAGGGCAAATCACCATAGTCTTTCTCAACGGTAAATTCCACCGTTCCCGCCTTCGCCTTAAAGCGATTATGCAAAATTAATAACGTACTTTCTAGCCCTTCATGAATATCCACTGCTTTGGTTTCTGATTCATCGAGCCGCGAAAAATTGCGCAACGACAGGACGAGATCACGAATCCGCTGGGTTCCCACGGTCATCGATTGCAGTAAACGGGGTAAATCAGCCCGGAGGAAATCAAGATCTATCTCTTCAATACGCTCCTTCACTTGAGCCGAAAGCTGGGGATTTTCTGCCCTTAATAAATCTACTAATGCTAACAAATCATGAATATAGTCTTGAGCGGGTTTTAAATTACCATAAATAAAATTAACCGGATTATTGATTTCATGGGCAATCCCCGCCACTAACTGCCCTAAAGAGGACATTTTTTCACCATGAACTAATTGCACCTGTGTATTTTTCAAGTCTTCCAAGGCTTGATGCAGAGCCGCTGTGCGTGCGGCCACCTGTTGTTCTAAATTCTTTTTCAAATGATGCAGTTGCAAATGAACATTCATCCGCGCCAATACTTCTTCATGTTGAATCGGCTTCGTAATATAGTCCACCGCCCCTAAATGCAATCCCTTAATCCGATTCACGGGATCTGAGAGGGCCGTCATGAAAATAATCGGAATATCCCCCGTCCCTGGCATGGCTTTAATCTGCTGACAGGTTTCAAAGCCATCTATCCCCCCCGGCATCATCACATCCAGGAGGATCAGGTCGGGAATATGGCGCTGCAAACATTTGAGGGCAGCTTCACCACTTTTGGCGATCGCCACCTGATAACCGGATTTATCCAACAGATCAAACAAAACTTGAATATTGGTCGGGGTATCATCCACCACCAGAATTGTGCTTGTGGGGGGCATCTCAGCCGCAATGATTAACTCAGACATAGGGTTCTAACCACTCCGTAATTGCTTCAAAATCAAAGGTATTCGCCATCTCCAGCAACCGATCCGCAAAGGGGACATAGGTTGATGAATGGAGTTTTAACTGTTGGGCTAAATGGCGCAGTTTTGTCACTAATCCCCCCTCAGCGGCTTGGTGTAAGGCTTGAAGATAGTCCAACGCCGGTAAAACCATTGCCCCAGGTAATGTAGCGGGCAAGTCTTCACCCGTTTCTGATTCTGGATAGCACCATGTTAGCGTGAGATGATCTTGCAGGGCAGTTAATAACTGATCAATGCTGACGGGTTTCGGCACAAACCTGTTGCAGCCGACCATAAAACTACGTTGGCGATCGGGCAAGGAAAGACTGGCAGAGCAGGCAATAATCGGTGTTTTCGCAAATTGGGGATCTTGGCGGAGGCGGCGGGTCATTTCTAAACCATCGAGTTCTGGCATCACCATATCGGTAATAATCAAATCTGGGGAGGATTGCATTGCCTGCTTTAACCCCTCCAAGCCATTTCTAGCCTCGATAACTGTAAATCCGAGGGGTTCTAAGATCCCCCGGATCACTGCCCGATTTTCAATGTAATCATCCACCACCAACACCGAGCGGCGCGGCCCTAAATACCCCACCACCGGCGGTTTAGGGGGCTGTTCTTCTAGGGCGATCGCCGCCTCTGCCACCGGAACATTCAAGTCAAAGCGAAAACAACTCCCCCGCCCCACTTGGCTTTCTACTTCAATTGCACTCCCCATGAGTTGAATGATTTGATGGGTAATGGCTAACCCTAATCCTGTGCCTTGTTCTTTCTGACTGTGATGGCCCACCTGTTCAAAGGGGAGAAAAATACTCTTAATTTTTTCCGGTGGAATCCCAGGGCCGGTATCTTGGATGGAAAAGTGAATACGAGCAGTTTTATTTTCACGGTTAACGGGATCTGCCAAGTTGACCCGAAATGTTACCACCCCCTGCTGGGTAAATTTCACCGCATTACTTAATAGATTTAACAACACCTGTCGCAGTCGTTTTTGATCGGCACAAATCACTAAAGGTAAATTAGGAGCGGGTTCAAAAATGAATTGCACACCTTTTTGTTCGGCTTTAATCCGACACATTTCCGCAGTGGTGGCTAAAAAGTTGGGAAGTTGCACCTCTTCGGGATACAGTTCAACGCGGCGGGCTTCAATTTTGGCCAGATCTAAGACATCACTAATCAACGTCAAGAGGTGCGTGCCACAGCGTTGAATAATTTGCACGCCTTGGATTTGTTGGCCGCTGAGGGTGGCATCTCGTTCGAGGATTTGGGCATAGCCGAGGATGCCATTGAGGGGGGTGCGGAGTTCGTGGTTCATGTTGGCGAGAAACTCGCTTTTGGCGTTGTTGGCGACTTCGGCGGCTTCTTTGGCCTGTTGGAGTTCAATGGCGCGGGCGGCTTGTTCGGCGAGGAGGGTTTGGACGCGATGGATCAGGTCGTTAAAGGATTGGGTAAGCTGGCCGATTTCGGCGTGGTCGGTTTGGGGGATTTGGCGATCAAAGTTGCTGTCTTGGGTGATTTGGCGGGCGATGTGGGTGACGTTTTGGAGGGGACGGGCGATCGCCCGACTCGTAAACACCGCCAAGGCGATCGCCACTCCGATGGAAACTGTTATACTCAGGGCAATAATCTGCATCCGCAAATTGCGGGCTTGCTTAAATTCTACCTGAGCCTGTTGGTATTGCTCATCCGCTGTGCGGGTGACTTGCAATAACTGCTCTGCCAATCGTTCAAACTGAATCACGAGCCGCAGTGTATCCCCGGTTGTGGTGAGGGTAAACACCTCTTGGCGGGCGGTTTGAAAATCGGGGCTATTGCGCACCACTTGGGCGGGGTTTACGGTTTCCCAAACGTTTTCCATTTGCCGCTCATAGGCTTCTGCGGTGGCCCGATAGTCCTGGGCTAGGGTTTGAAAGGTGTCATCATCGGCGGCGATATTGAGGTGAGTTTGGGATGCAAACCCTTTGAGGTCGTCACTGAGGGCCAGCACTTCTTTCACATCTTCTTCTAGGCGTTTGCGTTCGTATTGGATCCAGACTGAATTGCCCAAAACCGCTAATAACCGTTGGGGATGATCCTGTACTTCTAGGACGGCTTTTTCTAGCTGGGTGAGTAGGAGTTGTTGTTCTGTAGCGAGGGTGAGTTGTTCTAGGGCTTGCCGTTCTAGCCTTTCCCCAAGGATTAAGCCCGTGGTTACGCCAATGGTCGCGACTCCCAAGGTGAAGAGAAAACTAAGGCTGATCTTGGGAGCAATCCCTAAGGACTGGATGGCTGGGGCGATGCGGGTTGGGAAGGAGAAGAAGGGCATGAATTCAGGTTAAAAAAGAGCAAGGCTACTGGATAAATTCGCCCTGGCCAATGGCACGGTAGGCATCACGGATGGAGTCATAATCACTATCTTCAACGCTGGTTAGGGTGGAGCCGACATATTTGGCATGGTGGAGGGCGATCGCCTCTGTTAATGCTTCCTCATGGGCGAGCATCCGCTCTTTAATCACCGTGATCCATTCTGGCCGCAGGCTACTACTGGCGAGAAAAATATCATTGGGCAAGAGGGGGCCCTCTTCTAAAATCGGAAAGGCAGCGGCATCTCCTCCACTCAGGGCTTCATAGTCTGTTGCTGACCCGCCCCAGGCATCGACGGTTCCCTGTTGGAGTGCGGCAATACTACCATCATCCCCCAACATTTCCAGTTTGACATCGTTTTGGGGATCTAACCCTGCGGCGATAATCATCGCTACGGGGCCAAGATGGCCACTGGTGGAGCCAATATCAGAAAGGGCGATCGTTTTGCCTTTGAGGTTAGCGAGGGAGGTGATGGGTTTACCGGCTTTGGTGGCTAAAACGGAGCGGTAGTTGGGTCGCGTAATGCCCACGACGGGGACAGCATTACTGCGTGTGCGGATAACGACATATTCTGACGGCCCGGCTAAGGCTAGATCGATATCACCGGATTTAATGAGGACTGCTGCTGCGTTTTGATTTTCAACGGCGACGAATTCGACTTCGGTTTCGAGGGCTGCTGCTAAAGCCAGACGTAATTCTGAAAATTTTTCCTCTAGGGGTTCGATGCCGGTTTCATCGGTGACGCTGAAGCGAATCACCGCCGGGAGGGGGGGATTGTCGGCATTTTGGGAAACTTGAGCGCCGGTACAGCCGGCTAAGAAGAGGGCAAAAAATCCTAAAAACTGTCGTCGTTGCATGGTTTTGGCAGGATGAAGAAGTGGCTCAACATCATGAGTAGCGGCTGACCCTGTGGCCTTTAGGGTATTGAATCAGGGTTAACAGGAAATTAAGGGTTGAAAATTCTTAACTGTGGCTTTAGGCAGGGGGGAATATGGGGGGTTTAGAATGGTTGAAGATTTTGGTGGTGATGCCATGATGGATCGGGCGCTGGCTTGTCGGTTGGGGACGTTTGGGGCGGCGGTGGTGGTGGGGACGGCGGCGAGTGCGATCGCCGCTGCTAGTTTGGCCCCCGCACTTCCCCTGTTAATCGCAGGGACAGCAGGAACCGCTCTTGCGTCGGTGGCGGCGGGGCTGTTTGCCAATGATTTGGGGGGGATTGATGCTCTAGGTGATCCGGATTTACGCAATGGGCATTTAACGCAGGCGGTGGGGGAGGCGATCGCCCTTGTGATTGAGGATGTAGCGAAAAACCAGGAGGGGCGATCGCGCCTGGCCCTGGAGGCATTAGCCCAAAATGCTCGTCAAAACTGGCCCAACATTGTTAAAGAAATTCTAGGCGATCGCACTCCAGCGGGGCTATTTGAGGAACGTTTAGCGGCGAATTACTTTGCAACGGCGGCGGAGCGGTCTAGCGAGGTGAAGGCGTTGGAGCGTTGGGAAGATTGGCGGCTGGTGATTGATGGGTTGCGGCCAGGGGCGCGGCGTTGGTTGCGACAGTCGTTAGGGGGGCGATTGCGGCGGTGGCGTGCCGGTGGGGTGTATCCCTTGGGGGCGTTGGATCAGGGTTTGGTGGATGTGGTGGCGCAGGCTTTACATGAGCAGTTCCCGAAGGCGATCCGGGAGGTGTTGAAGCGGGATTTTGCGGCGGGAAAAGAGGCGTTTGCGGGGATGGTGTTTGATCTGTTGGGGAATGTAAAGGCGGGTCAGCAGGATTTGGCGAAACAGTTGGCGGAATGGCGGGCGGTTACGCCTTCTCTGTCTCAGGCATTGGCGGAGCAGTTGACGGCAGATTTGCAACGGTTAGAGGGGGTGGTGATTGAGCAGGGGATAGAAACCCGCAACACCGTAACCGAGGAGGGTGGAAAAACCCGCGACACCGTAACCCAAGAAGCGGATCGCATCATCTCAGAACTGAAACAACCACTCCCCACTCCCCACTCCCCACTTCCCCCTCCCACCAACCTCCCCCAATATCGTCGCACCGTCCCCAAGTTCGTCGGGCGGGATGTGGCGATGGATGAATTAACGGCGTTGGTGCAGGAATGCGAGACGGTGGCCATTGCGGCGGCGGTGTCCGGGATGGGGGGATTGGGTAAAACGGAGTTGGCTTGGCAGTGGGCGAATCGGGAATATGAGGCGGGGAATTTTCCCGGTGGGGTGGTGTGGTTGGATTTGGCGGCGGGGAATCCGGGGGAGCAGTTGGTGCTGTTTTATCAGACGGAGTTTAAGGTTGAAATTCCTGCTGAGTTAACGGAGGTTGGCCAGCGGGTGGACTATTGTTGGCGGCATTGGTTGCGGCCGGGGGCGGTGTTGGTGGTGTTGGATGATGTGGTGCGGGAGCGGGATGGGGCGAAGTTGGCGATGTTTGGGCCGGGGGGGGTGTTTCGGGTGTTGTGGACGACGCGGGAGGAATGGTCAGGGGTGAAGCGGTATCCGTTGGATCAGCTTTCGGATGGGGCGGCGCGGGAGTTGTTGGCGAGTTATATTGACGCGGCGCGGTTGGATGCGGAACCGGAGGCGGTGGCGGGGGTGTTGCGGTGGTTTGGGGGGTCGCCGTTGGGGTTGGAGTTGGCGGGGCGATATTTGGCGCTCTACCGACCGCTCAAACTGGCGAACTATCTGAAGAGTTTAACCCTCACCCACCAATCCCTAACGAAGGAGAAGCGCGAAGAGATGGGCTATCCCCACGGGCTGGAGGCGGCGTTGGCGTTGAGTTGGGAGCGGTTGGAGTCGGCGGCGGCGCGGCGGTTGGCGTTGCGGTGGGGGCTGTATGGGGCGGCTCCGATTCCGCTGACGGAGGCGGAGCAAGTGGACGGATTGGAGCCGTTGGTGGCGTTGATGAATTTGAGTTTGGTGGAGCAGGAGGGGGACGCGGTGCGGTTGCATCCGTTGGTGCGACAGTTTGTTCGTTCGCGTCTGGGTGTGGAGTTGACCCCGGAGGAGGGGGAGGTGTTGAAGCGAGAGGTGGCGGGCGCGATCGTAGCTCAGGGGCGACAGATTCCGGATGTGTTCACTATGGCGCAAGCGCGGGACTATGCCCCCTGGATTCCCCAATTGGAGGAGGTGGCGGGAGAGTTGTTGCCCTGGGTTGTGGATGAGGATGCTATATGGCCATTCATCAGTATTGCCCGATATTACCAAGGGCAAGGACTATATGAAACAGCCGAACCATGGAGGATTCAATGTGTTGAGATTGCACGGAAATTCTTGGGAGATCAAGATTCGGACACAGCAGGTGTAATTAACAGCTTAGCTTTGCTATATCGATTGCAAGGTAAGTATGAAAAAGCAGAAGCTCTGATTAATGAAGCCCTATCCATAATTAGCGAAAAATCACCTTCTAATCATCCCCACTTGGTTTATTTTCTCAGGAATTTAGGAGGATTATATCAGTTGCAAGGTAAGTATGAAAAAGCCGACCCTCTTTATTTTAAGGTCTTATCTATTGATCGTGAAAGTCAGTCACTTGATTCTGCTGCTTTAGCAAGTAGCCTCAATAATCTGGCAAATTTGTATCGATTACAGGAAAGATATGATGAAGCAACAGTTCTTTTTGAAGAAGCTCTTTCAATTCATCGCATTAGTCTAACTCCAAAAAATTCTAGTTTAGGTATGTGTCTTGTTAACTTTGCCCAATGTCAAGGAAAGCAGGGAAACCATGAAAGCGCTGAATCAAAAATGTTAGAGGGTATAGAAATATTATGTGATTCATTGAGCTTTGACCATCCAAAATTCCAAGAGAAGTTTCAGGAATGTATCAACTTCTACCGCACCGCCCTCGCCGCCGGACTCCCCGACACCCGCCTGCAAGCCCATCCCCTCGGCGACACGATCCGCTCTCGGTTGTAGTTTTTCCCATCCATCCCCATCATGAACAGTTTCACCATCACCTACCACGACACCCTCCCCGATGCCCTTCAAGTCAATCGCGATCGCTTTGAAGAAGAAGCACGGTGGGCAATGGCCGTCAAACTCTTTGAATTGGGGCGATTATCCTCCGGTTTAGCTGCAAGCTTAATCCCGTGCGATCGCGTTACCTTTTTGCTCAAACTTGCTGATTATGGCGTTGCCGCGATCGACCTTGACGAAGACGAATTAATTGCAGATCTTGATCATGCTTAACACCCTGCGCAAAACCATTGTCACCAATACCTCGCCACTCATTGCCATTGTTGCAGCGACAGGTGATCTAACCTTGCTTAAAAACTTACAATTGCAAACCATTGTTCCCTGTGAAGTAGCCCAAGAAATTCGTTGCGGTGGAGGCGATCGCCTAGGAACTCAAGCCTTTAATCAAGCGACTTGGTTAGAGATACAATCTGAACCGATCAATATTGCCCCTTATCTTCTCAATACCCTGGATCGCGGCGAAGCTTCCGTTATTCAAACTGCACTCAATCGTCAAATTGAAACTGTGTGTATTGATGAAAAAGTCGGGCGACGAGTTGCCCGCCTCAGTCAACTACAACTCACGGGTAGTATTGGTTTACTGCTCAAAGTCAAAGAAAATGGTCAACTAGATTCAATAGCAAACGCGATCCAGAGAATGCAACAATCAGGCATTCGTTTAAGTGAGCGTGTGATTCATTTTGCAATGGTGCGATCGGGAGAAATGCAGCAATGAGCTTTTACAAACGGCTTGAAAACCCAGTGCGATCGCCTAAATGTGGGCGCAAGCATTGCGCCCCTACAGAACAATCGCCGTAGGGGCGCAACGCTTGCGCCCTCCGATCCGCTTTTTTCGTAAAGTTTAGAGCTTTCCACGCATGGCCTTTTTCATATCCTGCACCGCCCGCTCCATCCCCACCAAAGCGGCCCGGCTGATAATCGTGTGGCCAATGTTCAATTCTTCCATGTGGGGAATTGTGGCAACGGGGTAAACGTTTTGGTAGGTGAGGCCATGGCCCGCATTGACCCGCAACCCCAAACGGTGGGCCAAGATCGCCCCTTCCGTGAGGATCGCCAATTCTCCGGCCCTTGCCGCTTCCCCTTCAGCGTTGGCATAGGTTCCGGTGTGGAGTTCGATAAATTGCGCTCCGGTTTGGGATGCGGCTTCGATTTGGGGGGCATCGGCATCAATGAACCAACTGACGGGAATGCCGGCCCCTTGGAGGCGATCCACTACAGAGCGATAGCGATCGCCATCCGCCAAAAGGTTTAACCCCCCCTCAGTGGTGATTTCTTCGCGTTTTTCGGGAACGAGGGTGACATAATCGGGTTTGATATCGAGGGCGATCGCCACCATCTCATCGGTAGCGGCCATTTCCAAATTCAAATGGGTCTGCACGGTTTCCCGCAACACCCGAATATCGCGGTCTTGAATATGGCGACGGTCTTCCCGCAAATGGGCGGTAATCCCATCGGCCCCCGCCAATTCCGCCAAAAATGCCGCCGCCACCGGCTCCGGCTCGACGGTCTGCCGCGCTTGGCGAATCGTTGCCACATGATCAATATTTACACCCAGAGTTGCCACAGTATTCTCTCCACAGATCCGGGAAATCATCCTACTACGAATCGTGGGCTGTCTCTCACTCCCCATCGCTTCGGGCCAATTCACCACCAGCCCCCGCGTCCTTAAAATCTAAAGGATTTGGGATGAGATGTAACATTTTATTCAAGATTTAGCTTTGTTTGTAAATTTTTGATGTGCAGATCGCTTGTCTTGACAAAGTGATCAAAAAATGTGTGTTATCTTTAGGCGGTGTTGGTTTGTCAAACTTCCGCGAAAATTATGAGCATGAAAATCTATCACACCTGCGCTGGCTTCCTCGCCGCTTGCCTTTGCTCCTTGAGTGCTGCGCCCACGTTAACCTAGTGTCCACCTGACATAGAGTTAAAAATTGCTCATTGTGGCATCTTCTTAATAATTGTTATCAAATGTAAAAAGATAATGAAAAAATATTTTCTTGATGAACAAAAAAGGCAAACAACTAAGAAATTATATCAACTAAATACTCTAAACATAATATTTTTAGGAGGACTACATCGTTTCCACATAGGACACAATAACCTATTGAGTTTTTTGTACTTATTAACGTGTGGGTTTGGAGGATTTGGTGCAGTCTTAGATTTAAGATGTATGCCTAATTTGGCAAAGAAAAAAATCCAGCCAACGCAAGAACACAATACTGCAATTCCAAAAGTGTGGCAGGGCTGTATGTTAGAATTTTCAGCAAGGTCTACTATTCAATCTCAAGTAAAAAATATAGAAACGTGCGTTCTGTCTATTGATTTTGAAAAGCAGCGAACCAAAAGAATTCTAAGACAGGTTGACAATAAAATACTGTCGTTGATAGAAGGTACTGCTGGTTTTTTTACATCAGCCTTGATCACAATTCTGGGTTCAAGTATTAAAGCTATGCTGACTGGAGACTTCGATTGGAGTATGGGATTCAGCATTGACAGTTTTCAGGACATTCAATACATTGCCGAATGTACAAAAAGTGGTGTTGAAGGATGGAGTACGTCAACGCTATCGCGTCAGCAAAAAGTTAACTATCTCGTTCTGGCAATCAAAAATCTTGAAGAGTTAAAAAAAAGCTATTGCCAACTAATTGATCTTGGCAGAAAGGCACAAATGTCCGACACATTTTTAAATGAAATAAAAAATAAAGAAAAACAATATATGGCATTTTGCCAAAAAATTCTAGGTAGGAATCAAAATATTCGAGATTTCATAACTATAGCTTGTTTCATTTTGTTGGCATTTGTTTACATTAAAATCATATTTTTTTCTTTGTTTTATTTTTGGATTCTCTTTTTTGTTGCATTACCTGTGGCCTCTCTCTTGTGTGTTTATCTTGATCACAATGCAAAAATCACTCTTTCTAAGATGCAAGAAGAAAATGAAATTGTAGTGATTTGGAAGAAAATTTATGAAATACAAAAAACCTTGACACAAATGCAATTTATTTCTGTTATCAAGAAGTTTGAAAACGATCTAAACTTGAAGTAATTTATCTCCTGTGATAATCTTCACTGAATCATCAAGAATTCTCATCATAATTCAAAAGAGTTATTTTTTGTCCCTAAATACTTCAGAAGTTAATAATGAACAGTTTCACCATGATCTACCACGACACCCTTCCCGATGCCCGCCAAATCGACTGCTTAATCTTGTGCGGGATGCTCACCCACCTGTGCCAAAACTCGACGCAGATTCACAACACTATCTCGATTTCTGGCGGGGTTAACATTGCGTATAAACTCTGAAAATCCACTTGACGCAATTGAGCTAAAGTGGCGATCGCCCCCACCCTTTCCGCATTCCACGCTTCCAACAAATCGCTATAGGTGAGAAATTCTTGATAGGCTCGGTCATCTAAAGTCTCAGTTGCTAATTGTTCCTGGAGTTTTTGCCATCGTGCCTGCTGCGAATCCGGTAAACGGCGTTGAATAATACTTAATAATTCCACTTCTTGGGCAGCTTGATTTATCCGCTGCGTAAGGTCTTCCAGATATTGCATCGCATCAGCTAAAGCTGTTGCGGGGAGTTGTTCCACTAATTGATGAAGGTGTTGGCGAGAGACGGTAGCAGATTCCATGAGCCTAGACGTAATCTACAATGCAATTGATTTTAACCAATAACTGAGCCTCCCATCCAGTCAATCGGTTTCTGAACCCTTGGGAAGACAACTATCCCAACATGGTTCAGGATGAACAACTGAGAGCATGAGACCCCGAATTCCCACCACATCAGCCGGGAGATCATCCTCCTCGAATCACTCCGCCGCCGGCCAATCCACCGCCAGCACCACCGGAAATTCCGTCAAAAACTCCCGGTCTTCCGTAATGTGGGGAATCTTTAATTGAGAATCAAACATTCCTCGCCGGATCTGCCGTTGGCGCACCTGCACAAAACTCCCCGGCGCTAACACCCGTAAACAAGGGGGCGGCACTTGGCTCGATCGCACCGTGCCATAGGGTTGATTAACCTGAATGAGCCAATATTCAAACCGCTGTAAAAAGGCTTGGGGATCGCTGAGATCATGACCGGGGGCCAATTCAATATTGACCACATAACGGGCGGGAAACTCCCCATCGGAAAGCGTGATACAAAAATCATCCAGCTTAATGCCAAACTCCGCCTGAAGCTTTTCCATCACCTGGATCGTGTGAAATTCCGTCGTTTTTTCCGTCGTCGAAGACAGCAAACCCCCGTAGCGATGGCGAAACACAATCAAGGGGGCCTCATGGTAATAGCCCACCACCTCCACCACATCGCCAATATCGTAGCGATAGAGGCCGCTATAACTGGTGACGAGAACACGATAGCGATCGCCCACCGTTAACTCATGGGGTAACAACGTTTGCGGCTGCTCCTGACCCCATTGATCCGGCGGCATAAACTCAAAAAAACCGCTCTCAATGGCGAGAATTCCTGCATCACTGTCTAAATCCGGGCAAACGCTAAAACTCGCTTCCGCCGTCCCATAGATCCCCCCAAATACCGGCGTATCGCCAAAATAATCCGGAAAACGGCGCAGATAAAAATCAGAAGTTCCCCCCCGTGCCGTGGTGATATAGCTGAGGTGGGGCCAGGCCAGTTGCGGCGTGAGGCGGCCATTAGCTCTGTAAATGGCGGCTAACTCCTCCGCCCTTTGGGGATGGGGCCGCCAGCGTTTTTCTAACTGTTGGCGGATGAGGGGATCGAGGGTGAGCCAGGGGGCGATCGCCCCTGTTCGCAAATCACTAATCAACGCCTCGGCGTACTGCTCCAAATAAGCACAGGTACGCAGAATCAACATCGGGAAATTCGCCACCCAACCCCGCAATTGTGGGTTAGCCAAGCCAAACAGCAGGCAAATATAATGGCGGCTATCAATATCGCCAATTTCCAACGCCGCAAAAGGTTGACTAAACAGTTGATCCACCAAATGCTTCCCCTCGCGGATACTGCCAGCGGTGACGGGGCCGTAGGGAATCCCCGCCGGAGTGAGGCCCTGGAGTTGGGCGTTATTCGTGAGCAGAGCTTTACCAAAGGGGCGGCCCCGTTTTTCCAGACCCGCAATCATAAACCCAATACTGGCCAGATCCGCCCGCCGCAGAAATTTCTGATAACGAGCGGTGACGGGGACGCGCTTTTTATTCCCCGTTGAGCCGCTGGTGAGGTTGATATATTTCACCGGGTCGGGGTTGAGCACATTCTGCTCCCCTTGGGCGATGCGATCGGCGTAGGGTTCGTAAAAACTGTAATTGTAGATGGGGACTTGTTCGCGAAATTGGCCCACAGTTTGGATCTGCCCTAACCCGAATTTTTGCCCCAGTTCTGTGGATTGATGGGCTGTTAAATATTTCGTCAAAAAGGCCGTTTGGGTAGCCGCTACCTGATGCGTTTTACGGATCAGGCGGTGCTTGGCATAGGTGGTATAGGCAGCAATCAGCGAAAAGGTAAGACTATCAGCCATGGGATCTGTTCAGGGGCGTAAAAAATAGGTCTATCCTCTTCAGGAAAGACCCGTCGCAAGTCTATCAGGAAAGTTGCGCCTTAGTGGGAAGGGAGTGAGCCAATTGGGATAGCGATCGCTCCCTTCCGCCATCAACGACCCTACCAGCCTAAACTGGTTTCTCCTTGTGTCCCCCGTTGACAGGTGGAGCAGGCACAGCCCAAGCCCTCAATCAGGGCATCATCTTGGACAAATTGGCTATGGGGAGCCATGCCTTGAGTTTGGAGGGCAATTTGCGCCGGATGCAATGCGATCGCCTCTGGAGTAGCCACAGCGGGCTGGGCCACCAAAAGGGCAACAGTGAGGGAACCAGAGCAGCCGAGCAACGTCAAAATAGAACCTTGATTCATAATTTAGCGCAGGATAAACGATGTTACCCCCACTATAGCAATCTAAATTGGCTGGAGAGATTCAGATCAAAAACAGCCCATTGCGGGCCACCACAAGGCTGATGGAGCGGACTCAATAACGAAGAATGGATGAGGGGAAAAGACCAATAGCCCCATCTTTTACGCAAAGATAGGGCTATTTTTGGAAGGTAGATGCTTGAATGAATCAGTTCGACTATTCCTCGTAGGTTACTTCAACCAAAATATCTTCGAGCAACTCAATCGCGGCGACAAAATATTCATCGCTAACCTCTTCATCATCAACGCCATCGACGACAACATCACAGGCAAAATCTAAAGCATCTTCTTCTTCATCATTGAGATATAGCCCCATTTCCTCTAAATCGTCAAAAGATTTTTCGCACAACTCCATGATGTTATGGATCAAAGCATCCATTTCCTCGTCAGTTTGAGCTTGGGCAGGCAAAACAGTTCCAGTTGCCGCAACCGTTAAACCGATAGTGAAGGCCAGAAGCTTTTTGATCAACATAGGATTTTGGATTTTGTAAAGAACAAGCCCATTATGCGCTATTGCTTTTGCGATTGCCAAGGGGGTTTTTGATGTTTTTTAAACAGGGATAAAAGGACGGCTGAATATTGCTTTTGAGTTTTGTAGCGATTAATTCAAAAGCACTGCTATGCAGGACTCATTAACAATCCCCACAACCCAACCCATGGATAGAGGTACGGATTGGAGCGCGGCGATCTGGGATCAAAAGGATCACCCCCAAGGCACAATCCACCGTGAGGACGTTGCGATCGCCCCCCCGCTAATGCTTACAATGGAAGGCGATTCGCGTAAGCGTACCCATCACCCATGAGACTGAACGGATGCATTCTACCTCCCTCCCCCCTTTACCCCTGGCTACGATGCAAACGACTCACCTCAATGATGATCCCCTCTGGTTTAAAGATGCGGTTATTTACGAAGTTCCCGTTAAATCCTTTGCTGATAGCAATGGGGACGGCATTGGCGACTTTCGCGGTCTGATGGAAAAGCTCGATTATTTACAGGATTTAGGCATTACCGCCATTTGGATCTTGCCCTTTTTCCCCTCACCCCTGCGGGATGATGGCTATGATATTGCTGATTATCTTTCTGTTAACCCCATCTACGGCGGCTTAGAAGACTTTCAAGAATTTCTCAACGAATCCCACGCTCGCGGCATTCGGGTGATTATTGAACTGATCGTTAACCACACCTCCGATCAGCATCCCTGGTTCCAGCGGGCCCGCCAGGCTCCCCCCGGTAGCTCCGAACGGGATTTCTATGTGTGGAGCGAGACCCCCGATCGCTTCCCCGATGTGCGGATTATTTTTCAAGATTTTGAAACCTCCAATTGGGCTTGGGATCCCGTGGCGAAGTCCTATTATTGGCATCGTTTTTACTCCCACCAGCCCGATATTAACTACCGCAACCCAGCGGTACAGCAGGCGGTGTTTGATGTGGTGGATTTTTGGATTGAAATGGGTGTCGATGGCTTGCGCATGGATGCAGTGCCTTACCTTTACGAGCAAGACGATACCAACTGCGAAAACCTGCCGGAAACCCATGCCTTTTTGAAACGGCTCCGCAGCCATGTGGATGAAAAATATAGCAATATCATGCTTCTGGCGGAAGCCAACCAATGGCCCGAAGATGCCGCCACCTACTACGGCCAGGGGGATGAATGCCACATGAATTTTCATTTCCCCCTGATGCCGCGCCTGTTTATGTCCCTACGGATGGAGGATAGTTTTCCCATTGCAGACATTCTCAAACAGACCCCGGCCATTCCCGATAATTGCCAATGGGCGTTATTTTTACGCAACCATGATGAGCTAACGCTGGAAATGGTCAGTGATGAAGACCGGGATTATATGTATCGCACCTATGCCCAAGATCCCCAAGCCCGGATTAATTTGGGGATTCGTCGCCGTTTAGCGCCCCTGTTGGGGAACGATCGCCGCCAAATAGAGTTAATGAATGGCCTGCTCATGTCCCTGCCCGGTACGCCTGTTTTATATTACGGCGATGAATTGGGGATGGGGGATAATATTTATCTGGGCGATCGCGATGGTGTGCGCACACCGATGCAATGGAGCGCCGATCGCAATGCTGGATTCAGCCGCGCCAACCCCCACCGCCTTTATCTCCCCGTCGTCCTCGATTCTGAATACCACTACGAAGCAGTGAATGTGGAGGCCCAGCGGGCGAATACTTCCTCCCTCTGGTGGTGGATGAAGCGGTTGCTGGCGGTGCGGGCGCGGTTTAAAGCCTTTGGCCGGGGGACGTTTGAGCTACTTTATCCCGAAAACCGTAAGGTGCTAGCCTTCACCCGCACCTATGGCGGTGAGCATATTTTAGTCGTGGCCAATTTATCGCGGTTTGTCCAGTCGGTGGAGTTGGATCTCACCGCCTTTCACGGCATGATTCCTGTGGAAATTTTCGGTCGCAACCCCTTCCCAGCGGTGGATAGAGCACCCTATTTCCTCAGTATTGCCCCCCATGCTTTTTATTGGTTCCTATTGCAACCAGCGGAGGTGCTCCAAGGGCCCGCCCAACGGGCCTACGAGCCGCCCACGTTGGAAGTACCGGGGCAATGGCAAAATCTCCTCACCCAAGCGGAATTTAAACCTGTGCTCGATGGTTTATTGAGCCGTTATTTGCTCACCTGCCCCTGGTTTCAGGGCAGCCAGCGCACGATTCAGGGGGTGAATGTTTTAGATACGATTCCGATTAATAGCCGCAATCAAGAGATTTTGATGGTGGTGTTGAAGGTGGAATATACGGAAGGTCTGCCGGAATGTTATTCTCTGCCCTTAACGTTTGGGATGGTGGAGCCGGAACAGGGAGAAGGGGCGATCGCTGAAATTGAGGTGATCTCAACAACGAAAACGAAGGGGAAAGAATCCGTCGCCAAAGGCTGGCTCATTGATGCGCTGTTTGAGCCGAGCTTTTTGCCGGTATTGTTGGAGGCGATCGCCAAAAAACGCCGCTACAAAGGCAACGAGGGGCAATTAGTGGCCACCACCACCGCCGCCATCAAAACCCTCGATCTAGGGGCTATGTCCCTAGAACCTCACCTCTATCGGGGCGAACAGGATAATAGTGCGATCGTCTACGGCGATCAACTGATGCTCAAGCTCTATCGCAATTTAGAGGACACGATCAACCCCGATTTGGAAATGAGCCAATTCCTCACCGAACGACAATCGGATCTGATTTCCCCCACCTATGGCGCATTGGAATACCGCCGCCCCAACCAGCCGGCCATGAGTGTGGGGATTTTGCGGGGTTATGTGCCGGATACGACGTTAGCTTGGAACTATAGCCTAGATCGCCTGCGGGATTATTTTGAGCAGGTGTTGGTGAATCAAACGCCGATTAGTGATCTCGAATTTCCCGACCCCACTATTGCCACCGCCCAAGGGATTGAAATCCCGGAAATTGTCTACGATCGCCTTGGCTCCTACCTCGGTTCCATCGAACTCCTGGGCCAACGCACAGCGGAACTCCATTTAGCCTTGGCAAACGATCAGCGAGAACCCGCCTTTGCTCCCGAACCCTTCACGTCCTTCTATCAACGCTCCATCTATCAATACAGCCGCAACCTCGCAGGGCAGGTGATGTTAACCCTCAAGAAACGGCTCAACCAATTCCCCGAACCCCTCCAACCCCTGATTCAAACCACGCTCAACCGCCAGGATCAAATTTTGGATCGCTTCCAACGGGTGTTAAACCAAAAAATCACCGCAATGCGATCGCGCTGCCATGGGGATTACCACCTAGGGCAAGTCCTCTATACTGGCAAAGACTTCGTGATGATTGACTTCAAAGGGGAAAGTAGCCGCCCGATGAGTGAACGGCGGATGAAGCGATCGCCCCTCCGGGATGTAGCGGGAATGCTGCAATCCTTCTACTACGCCGTCAGCATTGGGTTACGGCAAGAATTAAATAGCGGCTTAATTCGCCCCGAACAACAAGGTTATATGGAGCAATGGGCCGATTATTGGTATCGCTGGGTGAGTTTAACGTTCCTTCACCACTACCTCACCACCGCTGCACCGGGCCATTTCCTCCCCACCACAGAGCAGGAATGCCAAGTGATCCTCGACAGTTATCTCCTAGAAAAAGCCCTCCAGGAGTTAAGCGACAATCTGGAATATCGCCCCGATTGGATTGAACTAACGCTGCAACGGATTTTGCAATTGCTGGATTAAGGGATGGAGGGGCGAAAAGATGGGGTGCATCTCACTTTGGATACTCTGGGATAACGACTAAAGTCGTTACTACGAGCGTTTGTAGTAAGGACTTTAGTTCTCTCCAGACAACACTTTGCTCCGGAGCACCGCGCCCCTTTCGGGTTATTCTGAAAGGCCCAATCCTCCATTCCCCTGTTGTGATGAAGCGGTACTTACCCGCAGGACTTCAGACCTGGCTAGCGCGGCAGCATTTTGGCTCCTACGTCACCAGTGATCACTATGCCCTCCTCGAAGCCTGCTTAATTGGGTGTATTTCGGCGATCGCCGCCCTCATCCTCAAAGAAGGTATTGGGATGGTCGGCAACTTTCGCCTCCAACTGATCACCACCTTGCCCCAACTGGCCGGCCGGTGGCCCCTCAGCTTACCCCTGTTTAGCTTTGCCCTCTGTTGGCTCGCCGGGTGGCTCGTGGAAACCTGGGCCCCCGATGCCAAAGGGGGCGGTATTCCCCAAGTGAAGGCCGCCCTAGCAGAATTTCCAGTGCTGCTATCGCTGCGGGTGGCAGTGGTAAAAATGTTGGGAACGATTTTGATCCTGGGTGCGGGCCTCACCTTGGGCCGACGCGGCCCCACCGTCCACATCGGAGCCGCCCTCGCTGCCCAACTCAGCCAATGGGTTCCCACCTCCCCCCAGCACCGCCGCCAAATGATCGCCGCCGGAGCCGCCGCCGGGCTAGCCGCCGGGTTTAATACCCCCATTGCCGGGGTCTTATTCGTCATCGAGGAACTATCGCGGGATATGTCCGGCTTAACCCTCGAAACCGCCATCCTCGCCTCCTTCACCGGCTCGGTGGTCTCCCGCCTCTTGGGTTCAGCGGGTTTAAACCTACCCCCAGCGATGCTAGCAGTTAACCAATATCACCACTTCACTACAGGTGAGATCCCCTTGTTTCTTCTACTGGGAACCTTAGCCGGCCTTTTAGGGGTGGCTTTTAATCAGGGAATTTTAGCGAGTTTAGCCTTTCATCAACGGTGGCGCAGGTATCCCCTGGGCGGCTCGCCCCTCGCCTGGCGTATGGGGGTGGTGGGGTTAATCTCCGGGGCGGTGATTGCCTTTTCGCCCCCGACACTGCTCAATAATGCCGGCCTGCGGGATTTCCTCATTGCTGGGGGCGTGGGTTGGGAGCAAACCCTATTAATTTTTACGATTCATTTTTGCCTAACCATCCTTGCTTACAGTTCCGGCGCACCGGGGGGCCTCTTTTCTCCGGCTATGGTATTAGGTTCGGCTTTGGGGTATTGGGTGGGGGAATTGGCGGTCATTTTGGGGGGAGTGGATGCAAGGGTGACCTATGCGTTGGTGGGGATGGGGGCCTTTTTTACCGCTGTGGCCAGGGTTCCCATTACCGCCATTGTGATTGTTTTTGAACTGACGATGGATTTTCAATTGGTGCTGCCTTTAATGATTAGCACCGTGGCAGCCTATGGGGTGGCGGAAACGTTAAAATCTGGCTCCCTGTATCAGCATCTTTTGGGCGTGAGCGGTATTGATCTCAAGGATGAAACCAGTAAGCGGGAGATCTTGACGGATTTACAGGCGGTGGATGTGATGCAGCGTAAGGTGGAAACGCTCCTGGCAACGATGCGGGTGGGGGATGTCTATGGTGTGGTGGGGGAATCGTTACACCATGGTTTTCCGGTGGTGGATGAGGGGGAATTGGTGGGGATGGTGACGGAGCAAAATTTGGCGCGGTTGAATAGTTTGGATCCGGATCAGTTGGTACGGGAAATGATGACGGCGGGGCCGGTGACAGTGCCGCCGTTGTTGCCGGTGGGGGATGTGATGTATTTGATGGATCGCTATCAGGTTTCCCATTTGCCGGTGACGGAGGGGCGTAAACTGTTGGGGATTATTACCCGCAGTGATTTGATCCATGCGACGGCAAGCCATTTACAGGGGAAATCCACCCCAGGGATGCCGCGCCAGCCTTCCTATGTGGTGTACCAAACGCGGGGGCCGGCGGTGGGGAAGGGGCGGATTTTGTTGCCGTTGGCGAATCCGGAGACGGCTCCGAGTTTGTTGAAAATTGCGGGGGCGATCGCCCTTCAGGAGGGCTATGAGTTGGAATGTCTACTCATTAAGCCGGTTCCCCGCCATACGCCCCCGGCTCAGGCGCGGGTGGATTGGGGGCGAGAATATCAGTTTTTAGGGGAAATGATGGCGATGGCTGAATCCTTAACCTCGGTGGTTTCGCTCCACAGTCAAATCCGCCTAGCCCAAGATACCGCCCAAGGGATTTTAGAGACGATTCGCGATCGCCACATTGATCGGCTCATCCTCGGTTGGAAGGGGTCAACGAGTACACCGGGGCGGATTTTTGGCGATGTGGTGGATACGTTGGTACAGCGGGCCAGTTGTGAGGTGATGTTAATTAAATTTGGCACATTATCCCAGAATTATCCCAGTATGGCGGAGCATTCCCATTGGTTAATTCCCATGTCTGGGGGGCCAAATATTCGCCGCGCTCTCCATTACCTCCCAGCCTTAATCCAACTGCAAACCCCGGCCCAAATTTTCCTCGCCCAAGTCATTCCGCCCCATCGGAAATCCTTCAGTGGCCGAAGGCTCAAGGCCCTAGCTCAGGATTTACAAACCCATCTAGATTGTGAGATTACCCCCCTATTATTGCGCTCTACGGATGTGGTGGAATCTGTAACCCAATTCGCCCAACGGGAGGCTTGTCCTTTGATTATTGTGGGAGCGAGTCGGGAGGGGATGATTCAACAGGTGATCCATGGCAATATCCCGGAGGCGATCGCCTCCCAAACCGAGGCCACGGTGATCCTCCTGCGGGCGGGGGAGGGAGGGGAAGGATGAAGGATGAAGGATGAAGGATGAAGTGGGGAAGCAAAACTAATCTTGCCTATTGCCTATTCCTTATCCCCCAACGAACCAACCGCAGCCTTGAGGTTAGGAAAACCCCCAGCGGTTAACTTTGCCAATAACCCGGTTAAAACTTGCCGCACCATTAACGGCCCCCCATAGACCCAGCCGGTATAAACCTGGATCAGACTGGCTCCGGCGGTGATTTTTTCCCAGGCATCTTCGGCGGTGAAAATGCCCCCTACACCGATGATTGGGATGGTGCCGCCCGTCGCTTGCCAGAGTAAACGAATCACCGCCGTAGAGCGCGATCGCACCGGCTCCCCACTCACTCCCCCCGCTTCCGCCACCATGCCTGGGGTTTGTAGCCCATCGCGGCGAATCGTGGTGTTGGTGGCGATAATCCCCGCTAGGCCGTACTCCTGAGCGAGGGCCACCACCGTTAAAATCTCCTCATTCGTTAAATCGGGGGCAATTTTCACCAAGAGCGGTTTTTGTTCAGGATTCGCCTCCTGGAGCGTGGCGAGGATGGGGGCCAGTTGGTCGCGGGCTTGGAGCGATCGCAATCCTGGTGTATTGGGAGAACTGACATTGACGACAAAATAATCCCCCCAAGCCTTTAACCGTTCAAAGCTGCCCAGATAATCCGCCGCTGCTTCTGGTAAGGGGGTGATTTTCGATTTCCCCAAATTAATGCCGATGGGGATGTGGATCGGGGTTTGGCGTTGGGCTAACCGGGTTTGGAGGCGATCGCTCCCCTCGTTATTGAACCCCATGCGATTGAGGACGGCGCGATCGCGCACCAACCGGAATAAACGGGGTTGAGGATTGCCCGGTTGAGCGTGGTACGTCACCGTCCCCAACTCCGCAAACCCAAACCCCAACGATTCCCACAGCCCCGCCGCCACCCCATCCTTATCAAACCCCGCCGCCAACCCCACCGGGTTCGGGAACTCCACCCCCCAAAGGGTTTGAGCAAGGCGAGGATCGCGCAACGTACAGAGGCGATCGATCTGAGCAATCAGGCCAGCGGGACGGGTGCGATCCAACCAAGCCATCAGGGCCAAACTTTGGTTATGGAGGTGTTCCGCATCCCCCAACACCCCAGAAAACAACAATGGTCGCAGGCCATGGCGATACCAATCCATCCCTAACCCCCCAACCGTTGCTGATAACTCAACACCGTATTTTCTAACAACATCGCCACAGTCATTGGGCCAATACCCCCTGGTACAGGGGTAATCGCGCTGGCTAGGGGGGCAACCGATTCATAGTCCACATCCCCCACCAGGCGAGCTTTCCCCGTATCCAAATTCACTACCCGATTAATCCCCACATCCACCACCACCGCCCCCGGCTTCACCATCTCAGCGGTAATCAAGCCCGGCTTACCCACCGCCGAAACGAGAATATCCGCCCCACGGGTTAAACGGGCCAGGTCTTGGGTTTTATGGTGGGCAATTTGTACTGTGGCATCGGCGGCCAATAACATCAGGGCCATAGGTTTCCCCACTAAAATGCTGCGGCCCATCACTAACGCATCTTTACCCATCAAGGGAATCTCATATTCCTTCAGCAATCGCATCACCCCCGCAGGCGTGCAACTGCGGAGGCCCTGTTCATCCCGCATCAATCGCCCCATATTGAGGGGATGGAGGCCATCAGCATCTTTGTCGGGGTCAATTTCATGGAGGAGGGCGACGGCATTGAGGTGGGGGGGCAAGGGTAATTGAACGAGAATGCCATCAACGCGATCGTCGGCGTTGAGTTCATGGATCACTGCGATTAATTCGGCTTGGGAGGTCTGGGCGGGAAAATGGTGGCCAAAGGAGGCGATCCCCACTTTGGTACAGGCCCGCTCCTTGTTGCGCACATAGGCAGCGCTGGCAGGATTATCCCCCACCATCAGCACCGCTAAACCAGGGGGCCGCCCCCATTGGGTCAGGCCTTCCGTAACTTGGGCAGTGAGTTGAGTTTGAATTTTTTCAGCAAGAGCTTTGCCATCTAGGGTCTGCGTCATAGCATGATAAAGGTGGGGCTAAGTTCTGGATTGTACGAGAAACCGATGGTAAACGGAAAACTTCTTATACTTGCTTTAGTTTTGGGGGGATTAACCGGCTGTGGGGTGATTGCCGATCGCCTCGGTATTGGTGGCCAAATTAGCCACATTGAAGCCCAAGACGCTGGCCAATCGGTGCGTTTAGAGGGGGAGGTGACGCAACAAGCGGCATTTCTAGAGGGGGGAGCCTATGCGGTGGCGGATCGTTCGGGTCAGATTTGGGTATTAACGCGGGGGGAATTGCCCGCTGTGGGCGATCGCCTCATGGTTCAGGGGGAAGTTGTCTATGAGGACATTGGTATTGAGGGCATGGGGGAGGTGTATATTCAGGAGCTAGATCGCCAAAAGATTGAGAAGTGAGGAGTGAGATGCAATCTGGTTGTAGCGTTGATCAGTGTAGAGGCGTTGGCGTAAGCCTGCCGGAGGCACAAAAATGTTTCGCGCCTACGTCTCTATGCCCATCTCTTGGATAACCGGATTCTGCATTAGCACAATTTTTGCCCCTACACATCCGCTAAATCTTTCGTTAGGATCGGGGTAACTCGGCCATTTTAAGCAAACCCGCGCAAAATTTCCCCGTATCCCGATCTATGGTGATTCGGCTTGCAAGGAAAAGAAGGGGTTAAATTTTTAAGCTTTAACCCTCCGGTTGTGAACTTGTTTAATTTTTCTACGTCAGAGAAAATACCGAGTGTTTTTGTGATTCCTGTGGTTGTCCTATGAAATATCCCACTTTTTTGTTAATGCTCCTAGCGGGAGTGGCGATCGCCCTCATCCACCCCCAACTGACGACCGCCCAAACCACCACGGAAGCGACAGCGGCTTCCTATCCTGCTAGTGAGCGAGAGAGTTTTGTCAATAGTTGTGCCAGCGGTAGAGGGGCTGAGGTGCGATCGGTCTGTGCCTGTACCTATCAAAAAATTACCCAACGTTACAATTACGAGCAATATCAAGAAATTTATCGTCAAGTGGACAATGGCCAGGATCTCCCGGAAAGTATTCGGCTGATGATCCGCGATTGTCGTCAGGAAAATAGCAGCCTCTTAAATTAACCGCCTTTTTGCCCTAGACTAGACTCGAATTGAACCAGCATCCCCACCATGACCGCCGAACCCGAAGAAAATCCCATCACCCCCGAACCCGAAACCGAACCCCTGCCCACCTTTGGGTTTAATGCCTATGCCGAGCGCATCAATGGCCGCTTTGCGATGATTGGGTTTGCGATTTTAATGGTTTTAGAAATTGTTACCCATCAAGACCTATTCACCTGGCTAGGGCTGCGCTGAATCCCCTCACCCTGGTTGGGAGAGGGACTTTGAATCTGGCTCCCCTTCGCCCGCTTGGGGAGAAGAGGCTGGGGGATGAGGGCTAACCCGCCATCGCCCGACCCGCCAGCCAACCCGTCGTCCAGGCATTTTGAAAATTAAACCCCCCGGTTATGCCGTCAATATCGAGAACTTCCCCGGCAAAATAAAGGCCGGGATGGATGCGGCTGGCCATGGTTTTAAAGTCGATTTCCTTTAAACTCACACCGCCACAGGTGACAAATTCTTCCTTAAAAATTCCTTTACCCGTAATGCTGTATGCCCCTTGGGTGAGTTGAAGGGCGATCGCCCGTAAATCCCCCTTCGCCACCGTTGCCCAGGGTTGATCGGGGTCAGTGACGCTAGCGGTTAACAAACTCTGCCAGAGGCGTTTCGGCAGGGGAACGGGGCAGGCGGTGCTGAGTTTGCGCTTGGGGTGTTCCTGTTTGGTCTTGTTGAGGAGCGCGAGAACCGTTTCGAGATTTTCCCCCGGACACCAGTTGATCATCAGCGGCATTTGATAACCGGCATCGTGGAGGAGACGCGCCCCCCAAGCGGAAAGTTTGAGCACAGCAGGGCCACTCAGGCCCCAATGGGTGATTAATAACGGGCCGGTTTGTTGTAATTTCGTTTTTCCCGTCCCCAGTTGGAGCATCGCCGTGGGAACGCTCACCCCCGCGAGTCCGGCAAGGCGGCGATCGCTCACCTTAAACGTAAATAGCGAAGGCACTGGGGGAATCAGGGTATGGCCCAAAGTTTCCACCCAACGATAACCGAGGGGACTGCTGCCGGTGGCGATCAAGACAGCATCCCCCCGCCAATCCCCCTCCTTTAACCCCAACCGCCAACCCGGTTCAATGTGGCGCACGGGGGTTTTATTGCGGATCACCACCCCCGCCCGTTGGGCCGCACGGATTAAACAATCCACAATCGTTGCAGAATCGTCAGTGGTGGGGAACATCCGGCCATCGGCTTCGGTTTTGAGGGGGATGTGGCGATCGCCAAACCAGCGGATCGTATCCTGGGGCTGAAACCGACTAAAGGCCCCCCGCAACGCCCGCCCCCCCCGGGGATAATGCTGCACCAATTGGGCAGGATCAAAACAGTGATGGGTGACATTACAGCGACCACCGCCGGAAATGCGCACCTTTGCCAAGGGTTCCGCCGCCGCCTCAAACAGCGTCACCCGCGCCTGGGGATTCGCCTCAGCAGCGGTAATTGCGCCAAAAAAACCCGCTGCCCCGCCGCCAATCACAGCAATTTCAACCGGGGCCATAGTTTTTGCCTAAAGTCTTAGCCCAAGCCAGATCAAAATAGGAGCCAAGGGCTTTCCCCTGCCGTACCGCTAGGGGCTGATCCGGCTCCCCCAAATGATTCACCACCAAAACAGCAGCACGAAAATCATCGCCATGGGTGTAGTCGTTTTCGGTAATCACGGTTTTTAACCCGGCAGCAGTGGCGGCGGTTAATCCGGGGGCGGAATCTTCCAAGACTAAACAGGCTGTGGGGGGTAAATCTAAGGCCTGGAGGACGTAGCGATAAATATCCGGGGCGGGCTTTTTGCGGCGGACAATATCCCCAGCGGCGATCACTTCAAACCAGGCGGGATCGAGGTGATTTTCCAGGAGGGCGAGGGCATTGGGTAGGGCGCTGGTGGTGGCGATCGCCAGCCTCATCCCCAAGGCCCGTGCTTCGGTGATCAACCGCCTCACCCCTGGCCGTAATTGAATTTTACCTGTCGCCAACAATTTGCCATAATGCTCACTTTTATGGCGATGGAGGCGGGCGATAAAGGCCTCCGGGGGATCGGGGATGGGGGTATCGGCTTTCACGGTTTGCCAATAGTAGTGAATCCGCTCTTTACCGCCGCCAATGGCTAATAAATCTCGGTATTCAGTAATTGACCATTCCCAATCGAGGCCCGCTTCCGCAAAGGCGGCATTAAAGGCGACGCGGTGGCCGTCGCGCTCGGTTTCCGCTAACGTGCCATCCACATCAAAAATCAATGCTTGAGGGAAGCTCATGGTTTTGGTGATTTGCCTGGGCCCGATGCTCTGGATTTTAGCACTTTCCCCTCAATGCCTAGGGGCGAAAAATTTTTGTGCCTCCGGCAGGCTTACGCCAACGCCCCTAGATCTTCCCACTGCCTACTTCTCACGCTTTATCCACCACAGGGGATACTTAGCCAAAAGGCGGAGAATCCGGAGGGGATAGTAAAGCCAATCAAGCCAAGGCGGGAGGGCAATCCAAGCGAGATCGCGCTCATTAATGGGGAGGAGGAGGGTGAGGAGCGATCGCCCCCGACTACCCCAACCCCGTTGCAGTTGGAGGGGGAATAAATCCTGCTCTACCACTGAAGGGGTGAGGCAAAGGCCGCTCTTAAGTTGTTGGCAGATTTGGCTACTGAGATGGGCCACGGTGCGATCGCCCTCCATTTCTGCCATTAACCAGGGGGGCAACTCGATGGTAAACAGGGTGCGGGCCATGGCCAACCCCATTAATAGAACTCGTTCCCCTTCGTACTCCTGACACCGTTGCCACAACTGCCCCCAAGCTAAATCGGGATATTGCTGCAAACAGGCCACCAGATCACAAACCCGCTGCAACTCCAACCAGCCATCTTTCGCCCCATTCAAACAGAGGATCAACAGCAGATCCTCCGGGGCGCATTGATAGAATGTAATCCCCTGATGGGTTTCCCCTTGCGCCCGTTCCCAAAGGTGCGCCACGGGAATCTGACAACCGAAATAGGCAGGCACAAGCCGCCAATGGAGATCAATTTGTATCCCTGTAGCGGGGTTTTCCAGAAGCATTTCATAATGGGTAGCCCAGCGGCGGGCCTGTTGGGCGGGGGAGAGGCATTCTCGCTCTCGGTAGCCTTGGCGCTGCAATGCACCATAGACCGCCGGTAATTTTTCAGGATCGACGAGCAGATCTAGATCGCGCACCCGTCGTTGGGTGAGGTTGCCATAGACCGAGAGGGCAAACAGTACGCCTTTAATGGGAAGAATCGGTAATCCTTCCGCAGCCAAAGCCGGGAGCAACTGTTTCACCGTCAGTAATAGTTGGGCGTTGCGTTGCAGTTGTTGGTGAAAAAGGGTGGTTAATTGTTGTTGGATGGCGGGGGGAATTTTGGGCCAGTAATGTTGCTTGAGGCCATGGTAGGCCAAGGGTAGCACGCCATGCCATTGGGCTAATTCGATTAAAATATCCCAGGGAAAGCCACTCTTGATCTGGATGCTTGGCGTTGTCCACTGGCCATTTTTTTTTCCCCATGGTATTTGGCAACAATCCCGCAAAAGGGCAAAGGCAAGGGAGCGATCGCCTAGGGATTGACGGGTTGGCTGTGCCATGTTGCTGCGGTGTGCTCGTAAAGATAACGAAGGTGGGGATCGCCCAATTCTAAATGATCCACCCGTTGGGGTTCGAGCAACAACAGACAAAAATTAGCCGGGGGGTTGGTGGGGTCGAGGGCGATGGGGGCGTGATGGTCTTCCACTGGGGTTTGTCCATCAGCGATCGCTTTCTCCTGGGCAGATTGCACCGATTCTAAGGGGTGTTTGGGAGCAGGCCAACCAAATTGAGCGCGGGCCGGATCGGAAATATTTTGCCAAGTCACTTGGCGTTCACTGCGTAGTTTTGGATCTATCCCTTGGGCATCAATCAGGGTGATTTTGCCAAAAATTCGGAACTGTTCACGGGTTTTGACAAAATACCAACAAAGTTCGGCCCAGGGGTGATGCTGGAGTTGGGGGACTTTATCACTGCGGCGATCGCTAATGATTTTAATCTGATCCGTATCGCCATAGAAGCCCCGAAAGACAACGGTGCGGTTAGCGGGATGCCCCTCTGGGGTGACAGTTGCCAGTTGGAGATAGCGGGAATCGGTAGTAGCACGGTTACGGTGCAAAGCACGGGCAAGGGGCGATCGCCACGGCGCAATAGACATAAGCCTTGAAAAAAATGGACAGTAAACACACAGACTCCAACCTAACCGATTCTGGGGCAATCGTCATCCTCAAATCATCTTGGTTTTGAATCCGTATATTTACGGAGGGATCCCCCCCCTGCTTTTTAAGGGGGGGTTCAAGAGTACACCCCCTTTTTAAGGGGGTCGGCGTAGCCGGGGGGATCGTCAGCCTCACAACGAAGCAAGAAACCCTAACTCACCGCTGCCTCATACCACCCCTGAATCACCTCCACCACTGCATCAATGGGGATCTCTTCACTGGTTTTCGTCGCCCGCTGCACCACTTCCACTTTGCCCGCTTTGAGCGATCGCCCCGTCACAATCCGGTAGGGAATACCGATCAAATCCGCATCTTTAAACTTCACCCCCGCCCGCTCGTTCCGGTCATCTAAGAGGGTTTCAATCCCCGCTGCTGTTAGGTCTTGGTAGAGTTTTTCGGCAGCGGCGATCGCCTCCCCATCGTTCATATTGGGAATCACAATGATCACCGTATAGGGGGCAATGGCCACGGGCCAAATAATCCCATCCCCATCATGGCATTGCTCCACCGCCGCCTGAGCCAACCGGGACACCCCCACACCATAACAACCCATCACCAGAGGCAACTCTTCCCCCGCCTCATTGGTAAACGTCGCCCCCAACGCTGCGGAATATTTCGTGCCGAGTTGGAAAATATGGCCCACCTCAATGCCCCGTGCCGATAGCAGGGTTTGGTTAGGATCATGGAGAGCCTGATCCCCCGCCATCGCTTTGCGCACATCTACCACTGTTGGTAACGTGAACTGCTCCCCCCAATTGGCCCCAAAAACGTGATGACCCGGCTCATTAGCCCCCGTCACAAAATGCTTCAATTCCACCGCTGTTTCATCCACCCAGCGGATCAAGTGGGGATGCACCGAAGGCATATGGGCAATATAATCATCCCCTAAATCCGGGGCAATATAGCCTAAGGGCAAAGGTTTAGCGGCCCATTTTCCCTGAGCTTCCGCATCGGGAACTTCCACGGCTAAAACGGTACTGGCCCCCAACTCCGGAGCCAACCGCGCCGCCGCGTTATACAACTTCACATCATTCACATCCTGATCGCCGCGAATACTCACCAATAGCAAAACTAATAAGCCTGTATCATAGGTGACTTGATACAGCACATTTTTTAAAATCGCGCTGGGGGAACATTGGGCATATTCCGCTAAGGTTGCAATGGTGGGGGTGTTAGGGGTAGAGCGTTTTTCGTAGGCGGTGAAGGGGGAAGGAATGGCGGGGGTGGGAATGGCGATCGCCTTTTCCACATTGGCCGCATAGTGACCATCGGCGGTGTAGAGAATCTCATCCTCACCAATATCGGCAATCACCATAAATTCCTGAGAACCGGAGCCGCCAATGGCCCCGGAATCCGCCTCCACTGCCACAAATTCCACCCCACAGCGGCGGAACATATTGCGATAGGCCTGATCCATTGCCCCATAGGTGGCCTTTAAATCCTCAGCATCAGCATGGAAAGAATAACCATCCTTCATAATGAATTCCCGGCCCCGCATCAACCCAAACCGGGGGCGAATTTCGTCGCGGAATTTGCTTTGAATTTGATAAAGGTGTTGGGGGAGTTGGCGGTAGGAGCGGATCATGTCTTTGGCGATCGCCGTGATCACCTCCTCATGGGTGGGGCCCATGGCCACATCCCGACCCTGGCGATCCTGAAAGGCAAACATAATCCCTTCCGCCTTCGTGTAGGTATCCCAGCGTCCCGATTCCTGCCACAGTTCCGCCGGTTGTAGTTGGGGCAATAGGCATTCCTGCGCCCCCGTTGCATCCATTTCTTCCCGGACAATTTGCGACACCTTCCGCAACACCCGCCACATTAACGGCAAATAACTATAGACCCCGCTGCCAATGCGCCGGATATACCCCGCCCGGAGCAGGAGTTGATGGCTGGGAATCACCGCTTCAGCAGGGGATTCCCGGAGGGTGACGAAAAGCATCTGGGAGAGGCGCATGGCAAGGTTCCTTCGGTGATAACGGGCCATTTCCTAGAATATCAGAACGTCAGGGACGCACCCCCAACCCCTTGCCACCGGCCGCAAACCCGATTAGAATCAACCTCTTAACGGCTTGTTAATCTTGTCTTTTTCCTCCCATGCGTGAAAATTGGATTGCCCCGGCGGATCGCTTGGGTTCACTGCCTCCCTACGTTTTTGCTCGTTTAGATGAATTGAAAGCCCGCGCCCGTGAGCAGGGTCTGGATTTGATTGATTTAGGGATGGGCAATCCCGATGGGATGGCCCCCCGGCCGGTGATTGATGCGGCGATCGCCGCCTTTGAAAATCCCCTTGTCCATGGTTATCCCCCCTTTGAAGGTACAGCGGATTTTCGCCACGCGATCACAGAATGGTACAAACGTTGTTACAAAGTCGATCTCGATCCCGATAGTGAGGCGTTGCCGCTGTTGGGGTCAAAGGAGGGGTTAACCCATTTGGCCCTCGCCTATGTCAATCCGGGGGATGTGGTACTGGTTCCCAGTCCTGCCTATCCGGCCCATTTTCGGGGGCCGCTGATTGCTGGGGCGGATCTGCAAACCATGGAATTATCCGCCGAAGGGAATTGGCTGATTGATATTCAAGCCATCCCCGAAGATGTCGCCCGCCGCGCTAAACTCCTCTATTTCAACTATCCCAACAACCCGACAGCGGCCACCGCTCCCCGTGAATTTTTCGAGGAAATGGTAGACTTTGCCCGCCATTATGAAATCTTGCTGGTGCATGATCTCTGTTATGCCGAATTGGCCTTTGATGGTTATCAACCGACGAGTTTGCTAGAAATTCCCGGCGGCAAAGAAATTGGTGTCGAATTTCACACCCTTTCTAAAACCTACAATATGGCCGGTTGGCGTGTGGGGTTTGCGGTGGGTAAGAGCGAAATTATCCAAGGCTTACGGACGCTAAAAACCAATTTAGACTACGGCATTTTTTCCGCGATTCAAGCGGCGGCCCAAACGGCGTTACAGTTACCCGATGAATATGTGCAACGGGTACAACAACGCTATCGAGAGCGGCGGGATTTCCTGTTAGCGGGTTTAGCAGAGTTGGGTTGGTCGGTGGCCCCGACGAAGGCAACGATGTACCTGTGGATTCCTTGTTCTGTGGGGATGACTTCGGCGGATTTTGCCCTGGATTTGTTGCAAAAAACGGGGGTGGTGGTTACGCCGGGCAGTGCCTTTGGTGCGGGGGGTGAGGGTTATGTGCGGGTGAGCCTAATTGCGGATTGCGATCGCCTCGGTGAAGCCATCAGCCGCCTCAAGCAAGCGGGCATCCGCTACGACTACAGCACCGCCGGGGTGAGTTAACGGGTAAGGAGAAGGGGGGCGATCGCGCCCCTCTCGTTTCCCTGTTGAGGAGGCTTTGCCATTTATCGCCATGCTAAAATATGGTCAATGTTAGTAGCTTGTCAGAGAATGGGGGATTTTTGTGATGGATGTTTTAATTGAATCAACCCAAGATTTTGAAAAAGATCTCAAAAGCCTCAGTGATCCTGAAAGAAATATTGCCATTCAAAAAATTAATGATTGTGCTGCTCTTTTCCCAGAACATCAATCCAATGGCTATCGAAAACTGCGGCGAATTTGTTTACCATCAGGTTTGAGCGGATATGAATCTTCTGTTTTTACCTTAAGAGTCTCACAAAAATTAAGGGTTATTCTGGCTGTAGATGAAGATCCTATTTTTGACCAATTTATTTTTACACTTTTCCGGGTTGTTAAACGAGATGAGATTGAGCAGGTCTACCGAGGCATTGCAGAATCGTTATACCAAGAAATCCGCCATCATGATCGAGAACTAGCCACAATTTCATGATTTTTCACCATGGCTCAAACCCTCACTCTTTATGATGAATATGGCATTATTCATGAAGCGATGAAAATTTTTGCAGTTGAGTAGAGTTTATACCCACACTACTGCTAGAAAGACTGAAGAAACGCATTCCAGTTATCTTGATCTTCCATTTGCATTGTTTGTTGATTTTTAGGTTGTAATGCTAGCCAATGCTCATAATCAGCTTTCAACTCTTTATGGGTTTTAGAATTATTCCAATTCTGCCATTCCTCATCAGTTGCAAATTCATATTGTCCATTCAGATGTTCATTTAATTTCTTCCATGCCTTTTCGCTATTGTTTCCCAATAATCGTCTTAATCGCTGATCTATTTGATCTATTCCCAAGATATTTCTGAGAATATCTTCCAATAGTCCCGTTTGTACAAAGCTAGCATAATAATCAGGATCTTTTGTTATAAAGTCAATTACTGACCTTCCCCAAAATCTCTCGATTAAAGGGTCTAAAACCTCAAGAGAATAATGTATTGTTAACTTATCCATTCTTTCACTATTTGTTGGCATTGCCAAGTGAATAAGTTGGTTTCTAAGTCTACCAAATTTATTATATTGTTCAGCTTTATCAAGTTTAATTCCTGTCGTTGCCCATAGTTGATCAGGTAATTCCTCATATGATAAAGTACGACCTTTTTCTAATAAATCTACCATTGTAAGAGTACCTTGATTAGAAGAGGCTTTTGGTAGTTTGGAGAAAATTAGAAGGGGATGTTCTTGAGCTATTCGAGCTTTCAGTAAAATTTCGGCTGCATGAGCCGCATGCACTACACACATGAGCTTGTCACCCTGTAACGCTTCCATGAACGCATTGCGAAAAAGTAGCATACCTGTTCGCCTCATATTTCGAGGGACATCATTCATAGACGCTTTATCCATATTATCACCGTAACTCAAACTAGTTTAGCTAATTGTCCTAGATATTAACACCATTATCCTGGATCTTCTCTTGATTGATACAGCTTGTTCAGAAATCATCTGATTGGTTTTCAAAGTCCCTCTCCCGCTCTGGGAGAGGGATTTAGGGTGAGGGCAATGTGTTAAGCAATTGGCGAACAGGCTGTATTGACCTATTTATCAATATACTCAACGCTCCAAGATATTTGCCGACCTGAACGACCTGAACGGGAAAGCCGAAACCCTTCGTAGTCGAAAGTTTCAGGATTTTTAGTAATAAATGAACTAGATACACCAAGCAATTTTGCAATTTGATTGGTTGTTAACTCTGAGCCTTCAGATGCGGCCTTCATTAAAGGTTCTAAATATTTTGAAGAGTCTTCTACTGGTAATGAAGGAGATTCGATCTTTGATTTAGGTATAGATTTATTAGTAGTAGATGGATAAAAAACCTTAGCAAATGATTGGGTAAATGCTGAAGCAATGCGAGAATTTGAAACAATTAAGTAAGCGGTAAAATTCGCTGAAGCAAATCCAACGACTGCATACTTCACAATAGGAAGCTGACGATTATTTTTAAAACGTCGATCCGGGCCACCATCGCGGCGAACATATTTCCATGTTTTTCCAATAACAGTTGCATCACTGGGCAATGATTCTTGCTCCACATATTCGAGCTTTTCTAAAAAAACTTTAATTTCGTTGTAAGGAATTGCACTGTAAATACCATCTTGAAATACGAAAAAACGATCAGGAAGGAGGTAAAATTTGATGTTTCCAGCATCAACACCCCAAACTTCTACATTGGTTTTAAGTAGTTTTGGGGCTTGTTTACCTATTTTTGCAATATGACGAATTAATGCAGAATTAGAACCGGCATTTCTTTTCCAATCACTGACAGAAACTTTGGATTTCAATCGCCATGATCTTTGAGTTTTACCTAGATTGACAAAAAGTTCAATTTCATGACTGAACTTCTTCTCTGAATCGTTATCTGAAAATTCATAGAAAAGCGGCGTAGTTTTTCGTTTAATATCTTGCTGGTAAACTACATAAGTTATGACGAAAAAAACAATTAACACTATGGTAGAAAGAACATTAGAAACTGGTTGCAGAATTCCTACAAGTATTATTGCAGCAATTGCCCAATACAAAGAGTTATAAGGACTTTTCACTCGTTTATTGATTTGATCAATGATCTCTGCTGCAGATCTATCTAAAATAACTTCTTCATATGTTTCCGAAACTTTTTGTGTAGAGCCATAAGCCCTCTCCGCCTTTTTATAGTGTTTCTGTTGATATACATTGCCTTGTTTGCCAACCTTAATTAAGGTATCTGGAATTTTTGTATCTTTTTTTGATTTAGACATTGCAAAAAACCTCATTGATTGTTAACTGGAAATGATTGCCTTATTTGGCTAAAACGATACTGATTTGCAATAAATACTCCTGATATAAGAGTGATGGCTAATCCAAAGCAAATAATAAAAAAATTTGCTTTGATTAAATTAGGTTTTTGCGGCAAACTTTTGACAACATTACTTACATCTTTTGGAGGCAACAAAACTTTGTAAAGACGGCTTGAAAAAAGATGGACATCATTTTCAAGCTCCAGATTGTAAACTCTGTTAGATTCTAGTATTTTAGAGTTATTAATGGCTTTAATTAGCTTAGGATCAGGGGAACTTGGACGAAAATTATCCCACTGATATTCATGACTTTCGTAGAAAATTTGAAATTCTGTAATATCAAAAAGTCTAGCTTCATCTTTGTCAGCAACCACCAAAAACTCAACCTCATGCAAACGATTTTTTTTGAACAAGCGGTTAATATAATATACCGCTTGTGCAACAACTTTTGCTGAAATTTTTGTGTCAGTAAGAGTAACTGAATACTTAAATTCAAATAGAACTTTATTAACTAATAAATCATGCCTTTCTTTAGTCTTGACTGGCAAAGAAAATTCTCTAATGTAAGCTGCTTTGACTTCCTCTTCATTAGTTGCACTTCGCAAGGCAGAAGAAAAATTGAACTGTTGACACTCTGACCATATCTGTCTATGCCGATTTGCTTGCTTTGTTTGTTGTTCCCACACTCCCATATTCAAAAACCTTTTGTTAAAATTATATTTATGCCCTGATTATTATAGCTTATTTTAGAGATGCCGTCAATGAATCGTTGTGTTATTTGGATTTTTGTAACATAGCTCACATATTATTAGGCATGACTTCTCGCGAGATTCCCTTGCGTGTCTTTGCCGCCTGTAGACGTGAAGCCGAGCACCTTGGTTTTGTCGTTCGCTAAAGCCATCAACCACATCAAGCAAGCGGGCATCCGCTACGACTACAGCACCGCCAGGGCGAGTTAACGGGGTTAGAGTGGCTAAGGAGAAGGGGGGCGATCGCCCCTCAATCTCAGGTTTGGACTGATGCCGAATTGATGGCATTGGCCGGTAATGGGCAGTATTGCGTTAGTAAATAATGCCATAATTGAGTTCAGCACAACCTTGACAAATTTGATTATCATGCATCCAACCACGAAGTTTTCGCTGTTGGCAATCCTGACAAACTTGAAAATAACGTTTGTCTTCTAAAATTGCCAAAATTTGACCATCAATTTCCTCGGCTGAGGATGTTGTCGGCATGGTGGCAGCGATTGACCAATCAGATTGCGGCTCATGGGGATGGGGCCAGGAGATGTGACAAACAGAAATATTTAATTCAGCGTCTCCTGGTTCAACCTTGATAAATTGGGAAATGATCTCTGTATCATTCATGATTCATCATTTTGCATTAATGCTAAGAGAGATGTTTTAATCTTAAACGGGGCTGACAATACCAATATTGCTAACAATTGAATTATGCCGGATCATCCGTGAGCCAAGAGCCGAACTCATCGAGAAAGCGATCGCCTAAAATTGCCGCCCGAATCCGTTGGGTAAACCGCACCAACTCCGTCACATTATGGAGGGAAAGCAGAATATAGCCCAGCATTTCCTTAGACTTGATCAAATGGTGCAAATAGGCCCGCGTGAAATGGGTGCAGCAATAGCAGGGACAAGTGGGATCCAGGGGCGTGAAATCCTCCCGAAAAGGTGCATTTTTCAAATTAAGCCGCTTCCCCCCCACCATCGCCGTACCATGACGGCCGAAACGGGTGGGAATCACACAATCAAAGAGATCAATCCCAGCGGCGATCGCCCGCACCATTTCCCGATGCGTCCCCACCCCCATGAGATAACGGGGCTTATGGGCCGGCAACATTGGGGCCACCGCCTCCACCACCGGATACATCAACTCCGGTGGCTCCCCCACACTCACCCCCCCAATGGCATAGCCCGGCAAATCCAACGCAATCAACTGCGCCGCCGCCGCCACCCGCAACTCCGGATAAATTCCCCCCTGAACAATGCCAAACAACGCCTGATCCGCCGGGCGCTCATGGGCCGTAATACAGCGCTCCAACCAGCGATAGGTTCGCGCCGTTGCCGCCTCCACCTGGGCCAAAGTGGCGGGATAGGGCGGGCATTCATCAAAGGCCATAATCACATCCGCCCCCAGAGCATTCTGGATCTGGATCGATCGCTCCGGTGTGATGTGGATTTTGCGACCATCACGGGGGGAGCGGAACGTCACGCCATCTTCCGTCAGTTTCCGCAATTCCGTGAGGCTAAACACCTGAAACCCGCCGGAATCCGTCAAAATCGGCTGATTCCATCCCATAAAAGCGTGTAAACCGCCAGCGGCCGCAATCAACGCCTCACCGGGTTGGAGGTGGAGATGGTAGGTATTGGCCAAAATCATTTGGGCTTGGGTCGCTTCCACCTGGGCCGGGGTTAAACCCTTAATCGTACCCGCCGTACCGACAGGCATAAAACGCGGGGTTTCCACAATCCCGTGGGGGGTGTGGAATGTAGCGGCCCGCGCTTGGGTGTGGCCACAGGTGGCATCAATGTGCAGATCAAAGGGCTTGGCTGTAGTCATTGGGCGATCAGTACGCTCTCGCGAATCACCTCACCCACCCGGCTTAAAGCCTTAAAATGGACAGTCATCATCATCAATTTGTACATCCCATTTTGCCGACAATACTTCACTGAGCATAGCTTCTAGGGCCGCTTCATCCAAATTTTGGGCGGTCACTTCCTCTTGCAGGGGGTTGCTGAGGGGAATCAAGCGCAGCAGACGATTGTCCTGGACGAGATCATAATAGGTCTCGTAGTTGGGGGATTGATGGAGATGGAGGTAGTCAAAACTTTGGACATTGAGGTAGAGGCCATGGTTGGCCACTAGGGTGGCCTGCTGGGGATCGGTAAATACGTCGAGCACAAACCCTTCCCCCTCACTTTGCACTGCATAGTCAAGGGAATGAATGTAGCTGACCCGGCCGAGGGTGGACAGGAGGCGACGCATATCATCTTTGTTCACCACAATGCCGGTATCGACAATGCAGGGAGCAGGCAGGGAGTGAGGCAATTGATTAGGAGTCATGGGGAAACGCCGTTGATGCGGACGGATGCGAGTAAAGGAAAAGCTAAACGATCAAAATGCAGCAGCGGTTAACAAACTGCTAACCTTGCCTAGGCCAATTTACCCCGATCAATTCACTAACGCTGGGCTTGAGAAAGACTGGGATATGGAGTGATCAAGGGGGGATAAGTGAAGCACTATCCCGACTTGGGCTAGACTTGAAACCCTTGAATTCATCTTAACCCAAGTTTTTAAATTGTCTGCGTTTTTTAGGATCATCCCCTATCGCTCTAACCTATGTCTGATCAAACTTCCGTAAATTCTCGGATCTCCTTTGTTTATTCGTTACTGTGTTCCTTGGGGGGAGCTACGGTGTTTTATACAATTTTGCCGTTACCCCACCATTGGCCCCTCAATTTTGACCGCATGGCCCGCTGGGCCCCCTTGATTGGAATTATTTTGGGGGGGGCGTTGGCCTTGGTGGGTATGGGGTTGCGGGGGTTGGGGATGCCGCCTTTGCCCCTGGCGGTGGGGATGGTTTTGTTGGGGCTGTGGTGGACGGGGGGATTGCATTTTGATGGGGCGATGGACACCGCCGATGGTTTGGCGGTGTTGGAACCGGAGCGGCGGTTAGGGGTGATGCGGGATAGTGCGACGGGGGCCTTTGGGGTGATGGGGGCGATCGCCCTTTTTGCCCTCAAAGTCTCCGCTTTGGCGAGTTTGAACCATGGCCTTTGGCTGTTGCCGGTGGTGATGGGTTGGGGTCGCTGGGGTCAGGGGGTGGCGATCGCCCGCTATCCCTATCTCCATGCCACCGGCAAAGGGGCGATTCATAAAGAAACGTTAAAAGTGCCTCAAGATTTGCTGTTTGGCCTGATTTTTTTACTGGCCTTAATGGCATTGCAGATATCTCTGGATAAAGAAAAATATCTGTTAATTTTGATTGCCCATTGTTGCGCCGCCCTCCTCGCCTTGGGGATCGGGGCATGGTTGGCGCGGCAATTGGGGGGGCATACGGGGGATAGTTATGGCGCGATTGTGGAATGGACAGAGGCGATCGCCCTCTTTGCCTTTACCCTTACCGGCCCTTGAGCCGGAATCGGGTGATCCCCAGGGCGAAGCCCCGATGGTGATCCTCAATCGATCCTCGAGTTGATCTGCCCAAGGGCGTTGGCGTAAGCCTGCCGGAGGCACAAAAAGGTTTCGCCCCGACATCACCAACTGCTTGACACGCTCTGAGCAAGCGGATGGCATCTTAGGCCTCAATCCAATCCTTGGCACGGCTGACGGCCTTTTGCCATTGGCTGAAATTGCCTTGGGCTTCTGGTTGACCCGCCCCCGGTTCAAAGGTGCGGTCAACGCGGCGATGGGCAATGAGATCTGCATAGCTCTGCCAAAAGCCTTGGGCTAACCCCGCCCCAAAGGCGGCCCCCTGGGCGGTGGCATCGAGAATCACCGGCCGCTCGACGGGAATCCCCAAGACATCCGCTTGGAACTGCATCAACCAATCATTTTGGGATGCACCCCCATCCACTTTCAGGAGTTCAATGGCGGTGACTGTGCCGCTGGCGGCCTGGGCATCTTGGTTCATCGCCTCCACCACTTCTTTCACTTGGTAGGCGATCGCCTCCAACACCGCCCGCACCATATGGGCCGGCTGTACCCCGCCGGTAATCCCCTGGAACGAAGCCCGCGCATTCATATCCCAATGGGGCGCACCCAAACCACTCAAAGCCGGGACAAAAAACACGCCATCGGTATTGGGGACAGAGCGGGCCAGGGCATCAGTCTCTTGGGCGGATTGAATCAACTGCAACCCATCCCGGAGCCATTGAATACAGGCCCCGGTGGTGAACATCGCCCCTTCTAGGGCATAGTAATTTTCTTGGGGCGTTGTCCAGGCAATGGTGGAGAGGAGTTGCTGGTGCGATCGCACCAACGTTAATCCCATTTGCGCCACCAAAAAGCAGCCCGTGCCGTAGGTACATTTCAACAGACCCGGCGTATTGCACCCATGGGCAAACAGCGCCGCCTGTTGATCCCCAAAAATAGCCGTAATCGGCACAGCCCCCCCCAACAGGGAAGGCTCCGTCACCCCAAACTCCCCCAAACTGGGCTGAATCTGGGGCATCCACTGGAGCGGAATGCCAAACAGTTGCAACAAATCCTGATCCCATTCCCCTTGGGCCAAATTCATCAACATCGTGCGGCTGGCATTGCTGTGATCCGTGGCGTGGACTTTCCGCCCCGTCAGGTTCCAGAGAATCCAACTGTCGAGGGTTCCCGCCAGGATGTGATCCGGATGAACCTCCGGGCAATGGGTTTCTACCCAATGCTTCAGCCAAGCCAACTTGGTGGCGGAAAAATAGGCATCCAACACGAGGCCCGTGCGCTCTTCAATCAAACCTCGATGGCCCGCCCCCTCCAACTGGTGACACATCGCCGTTGTACGGCGGTCTTGCCAGACGATCGCCCGGTGCAGGGGTTTGCCGGTGGTTTGATCCCAGAGCAGACAGGTTTCCCGCTGCACCGTCAGGCCAATGGCGGCAATCTGACCGGCGGCCAGGTGGTGATCCGCCAACACCCGCTTGATTAAAATTTGCGTATCGCGCCAAATTTCTTCGGCATCATGTTCGAGCCAACCGGGTTCGGGATAATGTTGGGGCAATTCTTTATAGGCTTGGCCAGCAATATCACCCTCGGCATTGAATAGGATGGCGCGATTGCCCGTTGTGCCTAAATCAATGGCCAGTACGTATTCTGGGGTCATAGTTTTTGGTAATTCACAGCAAAACCCCTAGGGGTAGTCCGACAAATGTACCAAATCGCCTCCCTATCCTGAAGGATTGGGGGAATTTTGTTGAAAAAGTTTTCAAATCGGGAAAGGTGTGGCAGACAACAACCGCTTCAGGGAAGTCTGCTTTAGAGTAAAAGCGGGATTTTCCCAATTTTCACCCTTTTATCTGTCTCAAACTTTTATGCACTTGCTTCCCCATCGCACTAAAATCGTTGCCACCATTGGCCCGGCCAGTCGCTCCCCGGAGGTGATCCGCCAACTGATTCAAGCGGGCATGGGGGTGGCTCGCCTTAACTTTTCCCATGGCAGCTATGCCGATCATGCCGCCACGATTCAAACCCTGCGCCAGGTGGCGGCAGAATTAGATCACCCCTTAGCGTTGTTACAGGATTTACAGGGGCCGAAAATTCGGGTCGAGGCTTTGCCCGGCGGCGAATTGGATTTAGATGTGGGCCAGGGGATTAGCCTAGGCTATCGTCAGGATGGGGTGACAATTCCCATTGATTATCCGGGATTGGCGGGGGAGGCGATCGCCGGCACTCGCGTCCTCCTCGATGATGGCCAGTTAGAATTCCGCGTCACCGCCATTGATGGGGAAATTGTCTATGCCGAAGTGATGCGGGGGGGCATTCTCAAAAACCGTAAGGGGGTGAACTTCCCGGATTTGGCCCTGAATATGCCCTCCATGACCGATAAGGACTGTGAAGATCTGCTGTTTGGCCTGGAGCAGGGTGTGGATCTCGTCGCCCTCAGTTTTGTGCGCCAAGCGGAAGATGTTCAGGTGTTGAAACAATTTTTGATCGATCATGGGGCGGCGGATGTCCCCGTTCTCGCCAAAATTGAACGGCCCCAGGCGATCGCCCACCTGGAGGAATTGGTCAACCTTTGCGATGGGATTATGGTAGCCCGGGGGGATCTCGGTGTGGAAATGAACCCGGAAAAAGTGCCGATGCTCCAAAAGCAGATCATCCATGCCTGTAACCAAAAAGGCATCCCCGTGATCACCGCCACCCAAATGCTGGAAAGCATGATCCACAACTCCCAACCCACCCGCGCCGAAGCCAGCGATGTGGCCAACGCGATCATCGATGGCACCGATGCCGTCATGCTTTCGGGAGAATCCGCCGTGGGCCGCTATCCCGTCCAAGCGGTGCAAATGCTAGCCCGCATTGCCAAGGAAGTGGAACCGTTGATCGATTTTGTCAACTTCCCCCCCGCTGAACACACCGCCACCCATGCCCTCAGTGAGGCCCTCAATACCATTGATAAAATCCTCAATCTCCGCTGGATTGTCGCCTTCACCTCCACCGGCTACACCGCCAAACTGGTGGCCGCCGAACGCACCCATGCGCCGATTTTAGCCCTCACCACAGAGCGGAAGGTCTACCACCGCTTAAACCTGATTTGGGGGGTCACGCCGATTTTAATTGAGGGGCCGGTGGATTCGGTGGAAGTGTTAGCGGAAAAGGTTGAGGTGGTGCTCAAAAAATATGATCTGGCGGAACCGGGGGATCAGGTGCTGATCCTGGGCGGTAGCCCTGTCCAAATGACCCAAGGGACGAATTTCCTCAAAATTCACACCCTCCATGGTTAGGAGATAATGGGGGATGGCCTTCATCCCTTTTGCCCATGTCCCGACCCACCCTCTACATCCCGATCACCAACCACGGTTTCGGCCATGCGAGCCGGATGGCAACGGTGGCGGCGGCGATTCAACGCCTTTGTCCTGATGTGCTGTTGATCCTCACCACCACCGCCCCCCGTTGGTTAATTGAAAGCTATTTGCCGGGGGATTTTATCCTGCGGCCCCGGGCCTATGATGTGGGGGTGGTGCAGCCGGATAGTTTGACGATGGATAAGGCGGCAACCTTGGCGCAGTTGGGGCAGATTCGCGATCGCGCCCCCCAAATTATCGCCAAAGAGGTGGAATATTTACAAACCAATCAGGTAGACCTCGTTTTGGGGGATATTCCGCCCTTGGCGGCTCCTATTGCCCGCGCCGCCGGAATTCCAGGGTGGATGATGGGGAATTTTGGCTGGGATTTTATCTATCGGGATTGGGGGGGCGCATTTATTGAATTTGCCGATTGGATTGGGGATTGCTTTGGCCAGTGCGATCGCCTCTTTCGCCTCCCCTTTCATGAACCGATGGCGGCCTTTCCCGAAATCATCGATGTGGGTCTAACGGGGGATCAACCCCGCTATGATCCAGAGGAATTACGGGCCAATTTCCCCCTGATGGCAGAGGCCGAGCAGACGATTTTACTCACGTTTGGGGGATTGGGTCTGCAAGAAATTCCCTATAATAAAGTTAAGGACTTTCCCCATTGGCAGTTCATCACCTTTGATCGTCACGCGCCAGATTTTCCCAACCTGTTGCGGATTACCGACCGCCGCTATCGTCCGGTGGATCTCATGCCCTTGTGCGATCGCGTCCTGTCTAAGCCCGGCTTTAGTACCTTCTCTGAAGCCATTCGTTTAGGTGTGCCGATCATCTCCCTGGAACGGGCTGGTTTTGCGGAAACGCCTTTATTGTTGAAGGGCCTGCAAGCCTATAGCGATCACCAAATTCTCAGCCCGGATGCTTTTTTTGCGGGAGACTGGGAGATTTTGGCGCAACCCCTTGCCCCACCCCAATCCTCACACCCGCTTCCCTGCAATGGAACTGAAACTATCGCCAACGCTGTCCTCCGCCAACTCTGCCCCTAACATACTCCTCGAAACCCCCAACATCCCCCTCAATCCTCCCGTTGTCGATCTCCCCGTCAGCACCGGAGAAGTTCCTGCGGAGGGGAAACCGAAAAAAACACGGCTGGGGAATACCATTACCCTCGCCGCCCAAGACGTGCGATCGGTGTTGGCCCAACAGCGGGATCAGGGGCAGATCCTGACCACGAAATTAAATATTCTCTTTGTGGTCAATGGGGCGTTACTCACGAGTTTAACCATTTCCCGCTTAATGTTTATTCCCAGTTGGTTTGGTTTGGCGGAAATTATCGGGTTTTTGGTCAATTTCACGCTGCTGATTAATGCCTTTTTGCCCCGTCAAATTGCCATCAGCCCCAACCTCAGTGATAACAAATTTCTCGAACGGTATTTAACGTTAACGCCGGAGGAATATCAACTGCGGATGATGGTGAATTTGGTGCATACCTATCAGGCGAATCAGCAACGCATTGATGATGTGTCCCAAACCTTAAGCTATGCGGCCTACGTGACTTGGGCGATCGCCTTTTTGATTATGTGTCATGTCGTAGCGGGGGTGTTTGTGCCGGTGTTGCCGGAGCATTTGCCCTTTTAGGGCGATCGCTCCGGGGGCTACCCACATTTGCGATAGACTCATACCATGGCGGCCCGATATCCGGTATCATTGAATACTCTTTTTTGCCTCATCCCCCGCTGATTATTGCTTGTTGGCCAGGAGAACTATGACAGATACAATTCCCCAAAACTCCGCCCCACCCCCAACTCCCCCCCCTGAGGAGGGGGTGGCTCAAGCTGATCGAGCCGACCTTGATCTCCCGGAGCCGGATCCTGAAAACATTACCGTGTTAAGTAAAAGCCTCCCCAACAAGCCGATTCTGCCCTGGAATCGCTACGATTCCCCCTGGCAGGAAGAGGAGGAGCCACCACCGGAGGAGTTGGCGCTAGAGGAGTCTGAACAGGAGGCTGTGGCTGAGGTGGAGGCAGAAGAAGAGCCAGAACCGGATGAGGTGGATTGAGCAATTACCCTTCCCTTGTGCCTTGGCTCTGCCAAGGCATGAACAACCGGCGGCCCGCCCCTACCAACCCGTCAAAGCAGGGAGAAGGTTACTGACTTTATCGGCAATGGGGGCAGGACTTGGCTCACTGATCCGGGCTTCAGCGCAGAATGTCGCCGTATTAAATCCCCCAAACCGTTTCACGGCACTGGTGCGGAGGCGTAGGTTAGGGTTGGCGAACCAAAACCGCTCAATCACGCTCATCGTTTCGTATTCCGTGATCAGGTTCAACGCATCATCGGCATCCATTTCAAACCGACCCGCTACCGGGACAATTTCCGCATACCCCCGTTCCCGCAATAGCTTGCCATTGCGGGGATTATCGGCATCGGGAATCAAGGCGAAAACCGTTTCGCCCTTGTGGTCTTCCCCTTCCTTATCCCAAGCCATCGCCCCATCCCAGGTTACAAATGAGCCGCCCACACTTTGGGCGGGGTCTTCGTTGTGCATTTTGCAAATTTCAATAATGCGGGGATCATCAGCGCCGAGGGTTTCGACGGTGATCACGGAGCCGCCGTTTTCTGACCGCCGGAAGGGGAGATGGTGGGTGGTGCGTTGCGATCGCCACATCCCCGCGCTGCGTTGAAAAAATTCCATAGCATCCATAAATCACCGCTCCGAAATGTCAACGATTCCTATTATCCCGTTTTTGGGGGCATTGGGGAGTGGGGAGTGGGAAGTGGGGAGTGGGAAGTGGGAAGTGGGAAACTTCATGTCCTTTTCTATCCTCTCTTCTCTTGATCGCCAATCGGCTAAAATGAACCGGATCACCGATCTTGGAGGCTTCCCGATTATGCACGCCCTTTCAATTCCCACCTGGATGGTGCATATTTCCAGCGTCATCGAGTGGGTGGTGGCCATCGGGTTGGTGTGGCAATTGGGGGAGGTGACGGGCGATCGCCGTTGGTGGCCCCTGGCTTGGGGGATGTTACCGGCTTTCGTGAGTGCGCTCTGTGCCTGTACTTGGCATTTTTTTGACAATCCTCCTGCCCTTGATTGGCTCGTTACGGTTCAAGCGGCCACAACCGTTCTGGGTAACTGCACCCTCTGCGCGGCGGCTTGGTGGATCTATCGTGGAACCCTGAAAGAAAGTTAACCTCATGGCTCAACAAACTCTGTTTGCTTTATCGTTGCTGCCCTATTTGGGGTTTCTCTGGTTTATGACGCGATCGCGCCGTTTCCCCCGTTTGGCAGTGATTGGCTTTTATCTACTGCTGGTGTTTGTGGCGATTACAATCCCAGCGGGGATCTATGCCAAGGTTGCCTATGGGGAAACCTTGGCCAATATTGATTGGCTCCACGGCAGCGCAGAGTTATTTCTGACGATCTCGAATATCTGCGTTGTTTTGGGTTTTTACCAAGCAGTTCAGGCGGCCAAATCCCAGAATGAATAAACCCTCGTGCCATGGCTCCGCCGTGGCACGGGCATCAGGCGGCTCTGCCGCCTTGCTGTGTGGGGGCGGAAAATTTTGTGCCTCCGGCAGGCTTACGCCAACGCCCCTACCGTGGAGGCAGAGCCTCCGGGATTGCGTGACTTGGCAGAGCCAAGTCACGAGGAAGACGAGATCAACCCATTCGGCAGGCGATGGGCATCCGCCAGCCTGTGCCAAAGGCGCGATCGGTGATTTTTAAACCCGGTGGGGCTTGGCGACGTTTGAATTCGGCGCGGGAAACGAGGCGCACCACCCGCTCAACGGTGGCCCGGTCATGGCCGGCGGCGAGGATCGTCCCCATTCCCTGCCTTTCCTCTAAATATCGCGCCAAAATATCATCTAGAACTTCGTAGGGCGGCAAAGAATCTTGATCCAATTGCCCCGGTTTTAACTCAGCACTGGGGGGTTTGGTGATCACATTCGGGGGGATGATCTCCCGCTCCCGATTGAGCCAACGACAGAGGGCAAAAACTTGGGTTTTCGGCACATCAGCAATCACCGCTAAACCGCCATTCATATCACCGTAAAGCGTGCAATAGCCCACGGCCATTTCCGATTTATTCCCCGTGGATAGGAGTAAATGGCCAAACTTATTGGCGATCGCCATCAACACATTGCCCCGAATTCGCGATTGCAAATTTTCCTCCGCAATCCCAAATTCTGTACCCCTAAACAGGGGATCAAGGAGTTGATCAAACGCCTTCATGGCCGGCTCAATCGGGATCAGCCTCCTTTGAATCCCCAAATGATTCACCAAGGCCTCGGCATCGGTAATCGAATGATCAGAACTGTAGGGAGAAGGCATCAACACCCCTAAAACGTGATCAGGGCCTAAAGCTTCAGCGGCGATCGCCGCCACCAACGCCGAATCAATCCCCCCACTCAACCCCAACACCACCGACTTAAACCCACATTTCCGAGCATAGTCCCGCACCCCCAACACCAACGCCTGCCAAATTTCTGCCATCGGCTCATCGGCTAAAGGGGGCAACTGCACCGGCTTTGCCGTCAGATCCACCACCGCCAGATCCGTCCTAAAAGCCGCGCTCCGGTGGCACACCGCCCCATGCACCGCCACACTTTGGCCATCAAAAATCAGGTCATCATTCCCCCCCACCTGATTCACATAAAAAATCGGCACATTAAACCGCTGGGAAGCATGGATCAACATCGCCTCACGAAGGGCTTGAATCCCCACCCGGTAGGGAGAAGCAGAAAGATTGAGGATCACATTTACGCCAAGATTAGCGAGATCAGCAATGGGGTTAATACTATATTGCCGTTTGCCCCAAAACTGGTCATCATTCCACAGATCCTCGCAGATCGTCACCCCAAACCGGATGCCCTCTAGGGTAAATTCGTTAGGCTGATCTCCCGGCTCAAAATAGCGATCTTCATCGAAAACATCATAGGTGGGCAGCAACCGCTTCGGGAAAAATTGCTGCACCTCGCCACCGTGGAGCAGGGCCATGGCATTAAACAGCGGTTTTTGTCCCGATTCCTGTGCCTGGGCGTTGGTTTGGGCAATACCGACGAGGGTTGTTAAGGCCGGCGGTAAAGCCTGGGCGAGTTCCACCAGTTGATCCGCCATCGCAGTGATAAAACTCGGTTGGAGGAGGAGATCGCGGGGGGGATAACCACAGAGGGAGAGTTCCGGCGTGAGGAGCAGGTTTGCACCTTGGGCGATCGCCCCTTCCGCAGCGGCCAAAATTTGGGCCGCGTTGCCTTTGAGGTCGCCAATGGTGGGGTTAAGTTGGGCGATCGCCACTTTCATCGGTTCTGGCTTTGGAGAAGGGTTAAAACTTGTTGGGGATCATCAGGGGTAATCACCGACTGCACCCAATTATCCACCTCTTCGATGATCAAACATTGGTTTTTTTGCCAACGCTGGAGATCAAGATGAAACCAATGGGGACTCAACCCCATCCCCCATAACCGCCCGCCCCCATTCCAAAAATCCATTGTTTCGAGGGTGACACGGCGAATTTTGTCGTAGGGAATCCGCTTGCTCCCGACGGGAAAATAATAGTGCTCAATAGTCAAAGCATCACTGTCACAAAGCAAATATTGATCTTGATACAGAATTGCCATAACTGCTGATGTTCCCAGAAACTGCGCCCAATCTAACACAGCCGGTCATGTAGGGGCGAAAAATTTTTGTGCCTTCGGCAGGCTTACGCCAACGCCCCCACACCGCTCGCAACCAACGCTACATGATTGGAAATTTGAGGGTTTAAACCAAGGGGGGGGTTTGTAAATGCCATTCGGTAGATTGCTCGTAGGCATGGGCCACTTGAAAGAGCAAATCTTCCCGCAACACTTTACTGATTAACTGCATCCCAATGGGCAAACCTTGGCTATCAAAACCGCAGGGGATACTAATGCCTGGTAAGCCTGCTAAATTCACCGGAATTGTCATTAAATCCGAAAGATACATCGCTAAAGGATCATCGGTTTTTTCTCCGGCTTTAAAGGCCGTCGTGGGAGAGGTGGGACAAACCAAAATATCTACCTTTTCAAAGGCCGCATCAAAGTCCTGTTTGATCAACGTCCGTACTTTTTGGGCTTTGAGATAATAGGCATCGTAATAGCCAGCGGAAAGGGCATAGGTTCCCAACATAATCCGCCGCTTCACCTCTGTACCAAAGCCTTGGGCGCGGGTGGTTTTATACATCTCAATCAAATTATCCGCATCTTCAGCCCGGATCCCGTATTTCACCGCATCGTAGCGGGCCAGGTTTGCCGAGGCTTCCGAGGGGGCGATGATGTAATAGGCGGGTAAGCCGTAGCCAAAGCGCGGGCAGGAAATGACCTGAATTTCGGCCCCCAATTCTTGCAAGAGTTCCAATGCCTTTTTCACGGCATCTTCGACAACGGTTTCTAAACCACTGCCAAAGGTTTCTTTGATAATGCCAATGCGGAGGCGGGATTTCGGGCGAAAATTGGGGCGCAATAACTTGGCATAGTCGGGAATTTGCACGTTTAAGCTGGTGGAATCCTTGGGATCATGGCCGGCGATCGCCCCCAACAAAATTGCCGCATCCTCCACCGATCGCCCAAAGGGGCCAATTTGATCCAAAGAAGAGGCATAGGCCATCAGGCCATAGCGGGAGACTAAGCCATAGGTGGGCTTCATCCCCACCACGCCACAGAGCGCTGCCGGTTGCCGAATCGATCCCCCCGTATCCGACCCCAGGGCCACGGCGCATTGCCGGGCCGCCACCGCCGCCGCTGACCCGCCGGAGGATCCCCCCGGCACACGGTCTAAATCCCAGGGGTTACAGGTGCGGCCATAGCCGGAGTTTTCCGTGGAACTCCCCATGGCAAATTCATCTAAGTTGGTTTTGCCCACGATTACCGCCCCGGCATCTTTCAGCTTTTGGGTAACGGTGGATTCATAGGGGGGGACAAAGTTTTCTAAAATGCGTGAGCCGCCCGTGGTGGGAATGCCGGTAGTACAGAGATTATCTTTAATCGCAATGGGTACACCCGCCAACGGGCTAATGGTTTCCCCCGCCGCGATCTGAGCATCCACTTGTTGGGCTTGGGCCAAGGCTTCATCGGCCATGATGTGGAGGAAACTGTGAAGTTTTGGCTCAAGGGTGTTAATCCGCTCTAGGGTTTCTTGGGCAATTTCAACCGCAGAGCGCTCTTTACGAACCAGTTGTTTATGTAGCTCACGAATGGATGTCATGCGGGTCGGGCGCGAAGGAGAACGAAATCTAAAGTACAGTGTACTCGTTTCTGAAGCAACCAGACTACTCCCCACGGCCCCAAGGGGCGGCCAATTGGGCGGCTAAATTTTGCTTGAAGGCGCTGTAACCGTAGGCTTGGATTACGCCGGCCCGCAAGGCGGCGGGATTGTATAAACGGGGATGGGGATGGGTTTGGGTGAGGATGGCGGTGAGGGTTTGGGCGATCGCCCCCACATCGTCAGGATCCACCAATACCCCCAATTCTCCCCCCCGCAGGGCATCAATGGCCCCATCTTGATTCCCCCCAAGGGTGGGCTTGCCGGTGGCGATCGCCTCTAAATACACAATGCCAAACCCTTCCCCCCGGCTCGGCATCGCAAACAGATCACAAAGTTGATAATGGGCCGCTAATTCCGCATCCGGCACAAATCCCGCCAACGTCACCGACCCCTGAAGATCCAGATCAGTAATTAACTGCTCAATGCGGGGGCGATCGTTCCCCTTACCCACCAGCAGGTAATGAACATCGGGCAACCGCTGCCGCACCTGGGGCAAAGCCCGCAAAATTTGGTCATAACCCTTATAGGCTTGGCTCTGATCCAGACGGGCCACGGTGAGGATCACCGGCTGTTGAGGGGTGAGGCCGTAGCGGTGGAGGAGGGGCGGAGGTTTGGGGGCAGGGTAAAAGAGATTGGCATCGAAGGTATTGGGTAACACCGTGACGCGGGCCGGATCAATGGTAGGTTGTTCCGCCAGGAGGCGATCGCGGCTATAGTGGCTCACCGCCAAGAGGCGATCGGCCTGGGCAAAACTGGCAATCAACCGCCGATCCGTCACCCCCCACACCTCAATGCCATGGGCCACCGCCCAATAGGGAATCCCCCACCACCGCTTAATCAGGGCCGCGAGGGGGGCAAAGTTGGTATGGGTGGCAATGATTAAATCCGGGGGCGATCGCCACACCCCATAGAGCAACTGCACCACATAACCCCAAGTCCGCACCCTGAGGGGCCAATGACCCCCAAAATGAAACCGCGTCCGGGGCTGAATGAGATCCTGCCCCACCGTGCGGCAGTCATGTTTGAGAAACACCTCCAACTGCAAATCCGGCCGTAGATCCTGAATCCCCCGCAGCAAAAACCCTGAATAGGTTTGAATGCCTCCCTTAAACTCGAAAATATTTGGAACCCAAAGATGGATCACCCCCATAGCTCTTCCCCACGCCCCAACGGGTTCAGCGTTCCGCCAAAATTTTTCCTATCCTAGCCCCTTAGGGGTTGGCCGGAGGCAATGTCAAAATCGTGCGGGGTGGCGGAGTGTTTATGGTCAACACTTGAGGCGGTGTCGCATCGGGGGGATAAAGGAAATCCACCTGTACATCTCGCCGTTCCCCCGGTCGGAGACGTAATTCAACCAAGGGTTCTGCCCGTTGTCCCCGCCGTTGTACTAAATGAAAATATCGTTCCTGATCCCGATTGAAATCATCACGATAGCGGAACCGCACCGAACCCCGGAAGAAAATCCGATCCTCCGGCGGATTCAAAAACACCAACCGATCCTCTAAATTTTGCTTCAAAGGGGTTTGAATCGTCACCGTTACCGTTTGGGACTCACTGCTGGTGTTGTGGAGGGGCAGCGTCAGGTTGTAATGGACGGCATAGTTGCCATGGGCCCGCCGCGCTGTATCCCCATAGCGCACCAGCATCGGCGCACTTTGAATCTGTTCTGTGCCGTGAGTGCCGGTGTCAGTGGTGCTGAGGGGATAGGAGAAGGATTGTCCCCGCTCTGGAATCGTGAGGGTTTCTGCTTTGGGGGTATCTGTGAGGGTGGCTTGCCATTCTGAGCCGACGGAAATGCCTGCAACTCGGCCATAAACATAGCGGCTGGGAGATGCATAGGGGGCCAAATCCCGAGGACTCACCAGCCGGCCATTAATGGCAACATTGCGCCATTCTCCCATCGTCGGAGTGCGGTAGGTGGTGCGGGTGACGGGGTTGGGGTCATCGGTATTGAGGTCGATGGCGGTGCTTTGCTCCGCTACTTCGTAGAGGGCGAGGTTGGAGATATAAACGGGGCCAGTACTTTCAAGGCGCATCATCGTCGAGCGGGCGCTGCTAATGGGGATGGGCATCACCGTCAGCATCCGCAGTTCTCGCGGTTGAATGACAATTTGCGAGGGGAAATAGGGCTGATTCACACCCCGGATGATGTCCCCAGCGAGGCGAGAGCCGGGGCCGGAAAAAATTTGACCATAGGGATCTTCGAGACGGGGGGGCAGCTCCACAAAGGGGGCATCATGGGAGTTGAGGTAGCTGACGGCCTGTCTGACTTTGAGCGTGACGGGACGAGCGCCGGCATTGTAGACCATCACCCCTTGGTAGAGGGTGCGGGGTTCACCGGCCGGGCGAGAAATGTGGTGGGCAAAAAAATCAAACCGACCTTCTAAGGCTTGGTTGAGGTGGGCCTGGGGAATGGCGGTGCCTTGGGGGGGGAAGGTGGAGAGCAAAATGCCTTCGGTGGCGACGACTTCAGGGCTATTGCTGTTGAAAACGGGAATGCTATCCAGTTGCCCAGGCAAGGGGCGGATTTCATGCTGTTCAATCTGATATCGTTGGGGCGCGGATTCTGGAGCAACGAAGGCGGCAGGGGTTTGGGCCAGGAGGACGGGATACAGAAAAGGCAGCATTGAGTCGTTGATTCTCCTCTAAAAGAGCGTCAATGAATGGAGGTGGTTAAGTTAAGAGACAACTTTAACATTGATATCCATACTCTATCTGCACTCTGATGGTAGATTCGGGAGAGTTCCGGCGCGATCTGCCTCCCTCATTGAATCTCCGCTGAAGATAGCATCGTTATTGGGCGCAAGTGCAATTTTAGTGGTAAGAGCATTTTTAATTAACCAAATGAGTTCTTTTGTTCTGTTAAAAAGCAAGCCAATTGTTAAAATGCCACATTCGTTACAAATCGTGACACCATTCAGGCTACAATGCCCTATTGGTGTGAGTAAGTATATATAACTAGCAATAACCCATGATGCCTACTGCCTCTTTACCTCAGCTATCGAGCGATCGCGTCAACCCCAGCGTCAGTGCCTACAACCCTGATCAGCAGCTTAAATACCTGCATTTACAGGCAGAAGTCGAAGTTTTGATCCAGCAATTACAAACCCTGAAACTGCGCCAAGAGGTAGGCTGCCACCGAGATTAATCCCGCAGGATTGCCTTCCTTGAGTCCGACCGTGCTATACTACAAAATGTAGTGCTTTACGGTGCGCCATGCGACTCAAACGCTGGGAATCCCCCCGCCGCCAAGGCCGCAACGATAAGGGCAAAGGCGGCTCGGCTCGACAAAGACAGGTGAAAAAACAGCATAAGCTTTGGAGCCAAAGGCTCAAGCAAAACCAGAATGATTCTGAAGGAGGGCGATCGCCCTCCTTTTTTTATAGGGGCAAAATAGGGGCCAAAAACTTTTGCCAGAAGCCCACGATCCCCCCGGCTGCGCCGACCCCCTTAAAAAGGGGGTTAAATCTCAAAACCCCCCTTTTTAAGGGGGGCAGGGGGGATCCTAATGCTCGCCTTCGAGAAAATCATAAAGCACCTCATCGGGTTCATCCTCATCATCCGTCAAGGGTGAATGGAGGGAAAAAGGCATGGGCAATTGAGGGGGAGTAGGGATGGGGCGGGTGAGGGATTGCACCGCATTGCGGAGGGCGGCGACTTCCGCTTCTAGGCTATCGAGGCGGGCAGTGTGGGGGCCAATGGCTTCGCCTAGATAAGTGGCGATCGCCTCGCGCATTAAATCCGTCGGGGCAATTTTCCGCTCCGCCGCCAAGCGCTCTAGCTTGCTTTTCCACAGCAGGGGAATTTCACAATGGACTTTAATTAGATCACTCATGGCAGGGGGGCTGAATTGATCCCTATCCTAGCCCATTCAGCGAATTTCATATTATTCTGTCTCAAAGGGGCAGCTTGGCAATCCGATCAATCCACTCTTCTACGTCAGAGACTGCCCAAATCAACAGTAATTCTTCGATAACTAATTCAATCGATAATTTCCTGGAGACAATGATCAATCCTGAGCTTTGATGATTGGTGATAAATTCAGCAAACTCGGATGGCATCGTTCTGCGATCATGGCTGACCAAAATACGTCCTTGCTGTGCAGCGATCGCCAATACTTCTGAATCTTTAACCCCCTCTAATTCAGCAACAAAGGCAGATTGAAAGTCAATTGTTGGTTCTCGTCGTAAAACCCCGGTGACAATCGCCTGGTTTAAATCAGCATCGGCTTGATACAAGACGGTCACGACCCTACCTGCTGCCTTGCGGCCTTAGCTGCCATGAGCTTGTCATACAAAGCAGGAGCAGTCGTTTGTAACGGTTGGGGCATAGCATCGAAAGCGGTTTCTTCGGCTGCTAAATAGGCATCGATCTCAGCACGATCAGCAAGATAGAAAGCGATCGCTCCATAAACCTGTTCAAGGGTCAGCAAGGGAAAAGACTGAACAATACTTTCCGGTGACATCCCTTTTTGAAAAGCATAGACAATGGAGTCAAGGGAAATACGGGTTCCTTCTACCCAATAGGCATTGTTTTGATACGCTATGTAAGATTTAGGGACTAAAACTGGCATAATCTTTTCGCTTTCACTAAGCTGTTATGGGTTTAAATTTCCAGGGTGATCCCCGGCTAACAGTATAAACATTGTAGCGTCAAGAGCTGATGAACACTTATTAGGTAAAGATTAACAATCGCCCCCTCACCTTCTCACAATTGCCCCCAGGGTAGTTCGGGAACCCTTGACCCTCCCCTAGGCTGGAGGGTTTACCCTGAAGGTATCCCGATATCAGCCTTGACCATGACTCAGCAAACCCTCCAACTTCAGGGCATGAGTTGCGCCTCCTGCGCCCAAGCCATTGAACGGATCGTGAGCCGGATTGAAGGCGTAGAAGAATGTCGCGTTAACTTTGGGGCGGCGATCGCCACCCTCGATCATGACCCCCAAATTGCCCCCCTGGAAAAAATTCAAGGGGCGATCGCCCAAGCAGGCTACAGTTCTACCCCCTTCGTCGATCCCTTCAGTCTCCCCAATGATGACCCTGAAACGACCCAGGGGCAACAATTGCGGGCCAAGCTAACTTTGGGCATCATCGCCAGCAGCATCCTGATGATCGGCGGCTTGCCGATGATGACCGGCCTTCATCTCCCCGGCTGGCCGATGTGGCTCCATCATCCCTATCTGCAACTGCTGTTAACCACACCGATTATGGTGTGGGTGGGGCAATCCTTTTTTATCGGCGCTTGGCAGGCAGCCCGCCATCGTCGGGCGGATATGAATACATTGGTGGCTTTAGGAACAGGAACCGCCTATGTTTATTCCCTCTTCCCGACATTTTTCCCCCAATGGTTTCGCAGTCAAAATTTAGCCCCCGATGTTTATTATGAAGTGGCGGCGATGGTGGTGACGCTGGTGTTATTAGGCAAATTTTTAGAGCATCGCGCTCAGGGCAAAACCTCCGCCGCCATTCGCCAATTGATCGGCCTGCAAGCAAAAACGGCGCGGGTGATCCGCGATGGGGAGCCGGTGGATATTCCGATTACTGCCGTCCAGGTGGGCGATCGCCTCCTCGTTCGTCCTGGGGAAAAAATTCCCGTTGATGGGATGATTGTCGCGGGTCGCTCAACGGTGGATGAGGCGATGGTGACGGGGGAAAGTCGCCCCGTGGAGAAAAACGTAGGGGATGAAGTGATTGGCGCAACCTTGAACCAAACCGGCAGCTTTGAATTCACCGCCCAATGGGTGGGATCGGCTACAGTTTTGGCGCAAATTGTCCAACTCGTCCAAGAGGCCCAAGGCTCTAAAGCACCCATTCAACAATTGGCTGACCGGGTGACGGGGTGGTTTGTGCCGGTGGTGTTGGCGATCGCCCTCCTCACCTTCGGGATTTGGTGGATCAGTACTGGAGAATTTGCCCTTGCCTTGGTTCCCACCGTAGGCGTATTGGTGATTGCCTGCCCCTGTGCCTTGGGGTTAGCCACGCCTACCTCTGTAATGGTGGGGACGGGGAAGGGGGCAGAATTAGGGATTTTAATTAAAGGAGGGGAAAGTTTAGAATTAGCCCATCGCATCCGTACTGTTGTTTTGGATAAAACCGGCACGTTAACGACGGGTAAACCGACAGTTACAAACTACATCACCACCGCCGGAATTGAACAGGAATTAACCCTTTTAAGCCAGATCGCCGCCCTCGAAGCCCCATCCGAGCATCCCCTTGGTTTGGCGGTGGTGGCTTATGGCAAAAGCCAAGGGATTAAAAATTTACCAACGGTGAAGGAGTTTGAGGCGATCGCCGGTTGTGGGGTACAGGGAGAAATTGCCGGAACAACGTTGCGCTTGGGAACGCGCCGCTGGTTTTTGGATTTAGGGTTAGATCCAGATGCCGCAATGATTCAGGATCAACCCCTCACTCAATGGGCGCACCGTTGGGAACAGGAGGCCAAAACCGTCGTTTGGATTGCCCAAGGTTCAAAAATTGTCGGTCTGATGGCGATTAGTGATGCCCTTAAACCCTCCTCCCGTGAGGTGGTGCAACGGTTGCAGCAGATGGGCTTACAGGTGATCTTACTCACCGGAGATAACCAGGAAACCGCAGCGGCGATCGCCACCCAAGCGGGCATTACCCGCACCATCGCCCAAGTGCGCCCCGGTCAAAAAGCCGAAATCATCCGCGAACTCCAAAAAGAAGGGGGCTGTGTGGCCATGGTGGGGGATGGGATCAACGATGCACCCGCTCTAGCTCAAGCCGATGTGGGCATGGCCATTGGGACGGGAACCGATGTGGCCATGGCCGCCTCCGATATCACCCTCATCTCCGGCGACCTCACCGGCATCATCACCGCCATCCAACTGAGCCGCGCCACCCTCGCCAACATCCGCAGCAACCTCTTTTTTGCCTTCATCTACAACACCCTCAGCATCCCCATCGCCGCTGGCATCCTCTACCCCTTCACGGGCTGGCTCCTCAACCCCATCATCGCCGGAGCCGCCATGGCCCTCAGTTCCATCTCTGTTGTCAGTAATGCTTTGCGTCTGAAGAATTTCCAACACCGGATTTAGGGAGAAGAGAGGATAGAGGCGAGAGAAAAGAGGGAGGTTGAGCGTTTTTCCTCACTTCTGGGGCGGACGAAAAAGGGCAAAAAATTTTTTGCCCCTACAATCTTCTCACTCCTCACTCCTCACACCTCACTCCTTCCCCCAAGAACGGTTTCCCGCCCTCGTGTTTTCGCCCCCATCAACGTTAAGATAATCAAGGCTTAAGTTATTCCTGAAAAACTCGTGCTATCCTCACTCATCGCCGACTTTCAAATTATCTTTGAGCGCGACCCCGCGGCCCGCAACTGGCTAGAAGTTTTATTCTGCTATCCGGGTTTGCAGGCACTGGTGTGCCATCGCGTCGCCCATTGGTTTTATCATCTCGGTCTGCCCTTCCTACCACGCTTGCTTTCCCATATTGCTCGCTTCTTCACCGGCATTGAAATCCATCCGGGGGCGCAAATTGGCAAAGGGGTATTTATCGATCACGGTATGGGGGTGGTGATTGGCGAGACGGCGATTGTCGGGGATTATTGCCTGATCTATCAAGGTGTAACGTTAGGCGGAACCGGGAAAGAAACCGGCAAACGTCACCCCACCCTGGGCGAGAATGTGGTGGTGGGAGCCGGGGCGAAGGTATTAGGCAATTTGCAGATTGGCAATAGTGTGCGTATTGGTGCGGGTTCCGTGGTGTTGCGGGATGTTCCTTCCGATTGCACCGTTGTGGGTGTGCCGGGGCGGGTGCTGTACCGCTCTGGGGTGCGAGTGAATCCCCTGGAACATGGCAAGCTGCCGGATTCTGAGGCGGCGGTAATTCGTACCTTAGTCGATCGCATTGAAAACCTTGAGCAGCAGTTAACCACATTGCAACAGCAGCAGGCCGGGACGAATTCGTTAGTGAAAGCGGCCTTAGGCGATCGCCCCCGGCCCCAACTCACGGCTTCCGGCAGTTGCCGCCTCGCTGATCGGGAAATCCGCGAATTTCTCGACGGTTCGGGGATTTAGGTTTTTTAATTGTGGGGGCGAAGGATTTTTTGCCCCCACTGTTTTTGATGGGGGAAAAGAGAGGGGATGGCTAAAGTAACCGTTTCAATTCCCACCTATAACCGGGTGCATTTTCTGCAAGTTGCCATTGAGTCAGTGTTGGCTCAATCCTATACCGATTGGGAATTAATTGTCTGTGATGATGGCTCCACCGATGGCACGGCGGATTTAATGGCGAATTATCAGCATGAGCCACGGATTCGCTACCTGCGCCACCCCGAAAATATCGGTAAAAGTAATAATATGCGCTCTGGGTTTTTGGCGGCCCAAGGGGAATATTTTATTAAATTTGACGATGACGATCGCCTCACCCCCGAATTTTTAGCCCGTACTGTGGCGATTTTAGACCAGCACCCAGAAATTGATTTAGTGGGGACGGATCACTGGATTATTGATGCTGACAATCAAAGGGATGAAGTGGCAACCCAGGCCAATTCCCACCAATGGCGGCGCGATCGCCTCCCCCCTGGCCCAATCGCCAATCTCCTCGCCACCGTCTTCATTGATCAAAGTTTGCAAATTGGGGCCACGCTCTTTCGCTACAGTGCCTTAAAATCGGTGGATTTTATGCGCCAAGATTGGCAAAACTGCGAAGATAATGATCTCTTGGTTCGCTTGGCCTTAGCGGGAAAAAAAGCCTATTATCTGCCAGAATTACTGATGGAATACCGCCGCCATCCGGAGCAAAACACCCCCGCCCGCGCCCGTCGCTATTTAGCCGATAAGTTGCAATATTTAGAGGCGTTTCAGTTTGAATCAGCAAATTTAGAGCAAGTGCGCCAAACCCGGTTAGCAGAAACGCGGCTGTTGCTGGGTTTACGGCTGATCGAACAGGGGGAAACCGCCCAAGGCCAAGCCCTCTTGCGGGCCTGTCCCCCTTCGTTCAAAGCAACCCTCGGTAAAATCCTCGCCCAATTCCCTGTCACGATGCGATCGCCCCTCTTCACCCTGCTCCGTCGCCTTCCGCATTCCTAGGGAAGAAAAGAGCAGAGAGCAAAGCTTACTGTTCTCCCTGAGTCCGATAAATTTATACAAATGAACTGTATCGCCCGTGTATGACAACTCTTGCAAATTTCTGATTGAAACCTATCCCGCAGACTTTGCCGCCTGGTTAATCGGTCAGCCGATCCCCCTCACCGAACTCCAACCCACTGAATTGGCGAGTGATCCCATTCGTGCCGATTCATTGCTCTTGCAAGGGGATGATGTGGTGCTACAGGTGGAATTCCAAACCCAGCCAGACCCGACGATGCCCCGCCGGATGGCGGACTATTTTCTGCGCATTCACAAGAAATTTCCCCAAAAACGGGTGAAACAGGTGGTGATTTATCTCCGCACTAGCCGCTCGCCCCTCGTCTACGAAACGGAATTTCAAGCCCAAGGGATGACCCATCGCTTTGAAGTCCTGCGCTTGTGGGAGCAACCCCAATCGGTATTCTGGGATGTTCCAGGCTTATTGCCCTTGGCAATTCTGTCCCAAGCGGCGGAAAATGATGCCGTGGGGGTACTTCAGGAAATTCAGCGTCGGATTCCGGAAATTGTGGCTGATGAAGGAATGCAGCGCAATTTGGAAGCGACAACGGCGATATTTGCTGGGCTAAAATTAGAAGCAGATGTGATTCAACAAGTGATGAGGAGTCGAGCCATGCAAGAATCAACGTTTTATCAAGCAATGATCAAAGAAGCACGTCAAGAAGGTCTTCAGGCCGGTCGTCAAGAAGGTCGTCAAGAAGGTCGCGTCAGTCTGCTCCAGAAAATTGTGCCACTCTTGCAGGGTTGGGCGATACCGATTGAGCCGATCTTGAAGGTCGCGGGGGTGACGTTGGAGGAGTTGAAGCTTGATGAAGAAGCTATTCCAGAGGATGTCGGGGAATTACCTGAAGATATGGCAGATCTAAGTTAACGCGATCGCCCCTCTTCACCCTGCGCCGCCGCCGACAGCGATCGCTACAATATTTCACCTCCTCCCAACAGGTGGCCCACTTTTTGCGCCAAGTGAAGGGGCGATCGCACACTGGGCAGATTTTTTGGGGCCAGTCCCCTTTCGCTTTTTGCCGGGGCATAGAGATTAATCGAATACCACTCGAAGATATGGCAGAATGAGACATTGAGCCAATTTTATCGAAATTGGTGGCAATCTTTCAGTGAGGCTGCACGCAATCCCATGACGGCTAACATTCCCACCCTAGCCCCCCAATACGACCCCAACACCACCGAAGCCAAATGGCAAAGCCATTGGGAAGCAGACCAGGCCTTCCGTGCAGACCCCACCAGCGGCAAAGAACCCTACACGATCATCATCCCGCCCCCCAACGTCACCGGCAGCCTCCACATGGGCCACGCCTTCAACACGGCCCTGATTGACACGCTGATCCGCTACCATCGGATGCTCGGTAAAGATGTCCTCTGTTTACCCGGCACAGACCACGCCAGTATTGCGGTACAGACGATTTTAGAGCGACAACTGCGGGAAGCGGGGCAAAGCCGTGAGGAGATTGGCCGGGAGGAATTTCTGCGCCGCGCCTGGGAATGGCGGGCCCAATCCGGCGGTACAATTATCAATCAACTGCGCCGCATTGGCCTCTCAGCGGACTGGACGCGGGAACGGTTCACCCTGGATGAAACCCTTTGTAAAGCCGTGGCCCATGCCTTTGTGCAACTCTACGAAGCCGGTTTAATTTATCGCGGTAATTATTTGGTGAATTGGTGTCCTGCTTCCCAATCCGCCGTTTCCGATCTCGAAGTGGAACCCCAGGAAGTCGATGGCCATCTCTGGCATTTCCGCTATCCCCTCAGTGATGGGACGGGGTTTGTGGAGGTGGCGACGACGCGACCGGAGACGATGCTCGGGGATACGGCGGTGGCGGTGAATCCCAGCGATGAACGCTATCAAAGCTTGATTGGTAAATTTTTAACACTGCCGATTCTCGGCCGGCAGATTCCAATTATTGCTGATGAATTTGTCGATGCTAGCTTTGGCACGGGTTGCGTGAAAGTAACGCCGGCCCATGATCCCAACGATTTTGCCATGGGGGAACGGCACAATTTGCCGATGATTACGATCCTCAATAAAGATGGCACGGTCAATGAAGCGGGGGGGGAATTTGTCGGCCAGGATCGGTTTGTGGCGCGGAAAAATGTTGTCCAGAAGCTCGATGAATTGGGGATGTTAGTGAAGGTGGAACCCTATCGCCACACCGTCCCCCATAGCGATCGCGGCAAGGTTCCCATTGAACCCCTCCTTTCAACCCAATGGTTTGTCAAAATTGACCCCCTCGCCCAACGGGCCTTAAAATCCCTCGATCAGGAATATTCCCCCCATTTTGTCCCCGATCGCTGGCAAAAGGTCTATCGCGATTGGCTCGTGCGCCTTAAGGATTGGTGTATTTCTCGGCAACTGTGGTGGGGGCATCAGATCCCCGCTTGGTATGTGGTCAATCACACCGAGGGGCAAATTACTGACCATACCCCCGTGATTGTGGCCCACGATGAGGCGGAGGCTTGGGCCAAGGCCAAGGCGGAATATGGTGAGGATGCGCAATTGGAGCGCGATCCCGACGCTCTGGATACTTGGTTTTCTTCGGGACTATGGCCCTTTTCCACCATGGGCTGGCCGGAGCAAACAGCGGATCTGGCGGCCTATTTCCCCAATAGCACCCTCGTTACGGGCTTTGACATTATCTTCTTCTGGGTGGCCCGGATGACGATGATGGCGGGTTATTTTACCGACCAAATGCCCTTTAAGGATGTCTATATCCATGGTTTGGTACGGGATGAAAATGGTAAAAAAATGTCTAAATCCGCCAATAACGGTATTGATCCCCTGGGATTGATTGCCCAGTATGGGGCCGATGCAGTGCGCTATACCCTGATTAAGGAAGTGGCGGGGGCGGGCCAGGATATTAGTTTGCAGTACGATCGCGCCACGGAAACCTCCGAAGCTATTGAAGCTTCCCGCAATTTTGCCAATAAGCTTTGGAATGCAGCGCGGTTTGTGTTGATGAATTTGGAGGGGCAAACCCCCGTCGGCTTGGGGGTTCCCGCTGCGAGCAGTTTGGAATTGAGCGATCGCTGGATTCTCTCGCGCTTCTACCACACCGTTGCCCAAACCCGCAGTCAAATTGAAGCCTACGGTTTAGGGGAAGCGGCTAAAGGTTTATATGAATTTATTTGGGGGGATTTCTGCGATTGGTATATTGAACTGGCAAAACCTCGGTTAAGGGAGGGCAGCCCAGCGGCCTCGCGACGGGTAGCCCAGCAAACCCTCGCCTATGTTTTAGATGGGATCTTAAAACTGCTCCATCCCTTCATGCCCCACGTCACCGAGGAAATTTGGCAAACCTTGCACCAATCCCCCGGTACAGTCCTCGCCACCCAACCCTATCCCGTCGTGGATGAAATTTTAGCGGATCAGCCGGAATTGCCCCCGATGGAAACCCCAGAACCGACGGGTTCCACGGGCGCGTTAACCAAACAAAAACCGCTGTTGGTGGCCTTGGGGGTGGGGGCGATCGCCTTCCTCAGCCTCAAAGTTCTCGCCACCCTCCTCGGAACCATCGAAAGCATCCCCCTCTTAGCCCCCAGCTTCCGGATCATCGGGTTCGGTGTGATCTGCTGGTTTGTCTATAAACGCCTCCTCACCGAAGAGCAACGCCACACCACCTTCAGCCAACTGCAAACCCTCTGGGGCAATGTCAGCGGCACAGTGGAAAACCAATGGGCTAAAGTCATGAGCAACCCCACCCCCCCCGTTTCCCCCTACACCCTCAGCAACCCCACCCTAGAGGAGGATTTCGACCTGATCATTGGCACAATCCGCACCGTGCGGAACCTGCGGGCCGAAGCCGAAATTAAACCCGGCGTGAAAGTCCCCATCCTGCTCCAAAGTGATGCTGCCACGGAGCGCAAGATTCTCCAAGGCGGGCAAGCTTACATCCAAGAATTGGCAAAGGGGGAAACCGTAACCATTACCGCAACGCTGACCGAAGCCGATAGTAATCGCGCCTTTGGTAGCGTCGTTGGGACGGTGCAGGTATTAATCCCCCTGCAAGGGATTGTCGAGATTGATACCCTGCGTGAAAAGCTCGAGAAGAAGTTAAGTAAAGTAGAAAAAGAAGCCGAAGCCCTGACGGGTCGTTTGGGTAATGCTAATTTTGTCAATAGAGCACCAGCGGATGTTGTTGAATCGGCACGACTTTCCTTAGCTGAAGCCCATAAACAGGCAGAAATCCTGCGCGATCGCCTCACGCGGTTGCAATAACGGCTCTCTGTTTACCCCCTGACCCATCACCCCTATGTTGTATTTAGCCCAAGTGCGAAAATATTCAAGTGCCGATGGGATCGAGCTAACCCTCCTAGCGGAGCAAAGGGCTGATCAGGTTTGGGCTGTCCATGAAGCCAAACCCTACACCGTCGCGCCCCAAGCCTTGCCCCTCATTCCCCCCCTCCAGGCGGGGATGTGGGTGTTGGTGGATTGTGACGAAGGGGGCCAACCCTTGCGGATTCAGGATGCTCAGGATTGGGTGTTAAATTTACTCCGGAATTTAGCCGCCCAAGGCGATGTGAAGCAGTGGGTGCAAACGGAGGAGAACAAAATTGAGCAATGGCGGCAGGAATTGACGCTAAAGAGTCAAGAAATGAGCATTAAAAATCTCGAATTGGAAACGCGACGGGAGCGGTTTGAGGCGGAACAGGCGGAGTTAGAAAAACACTGGCAAGCCATCCGCGAACAGGAGCAAGCTTAGGGGCAATGGCTGAGGATTTTACCGCCTTTAGTGATGCCTTGCCGCCCCAAAATTTGGAGGCGGAGGAGTCAATTTTAGGGGGGATTTTACTCGATCCGGAGGCGATGGGTCGGGTGGCGGATCTGCTCAAACCGGAGGCATTTTATGATTCCACCCATCGCATTCTCTATCAGGGCGCGTTAGCCCTCCATCGTCAGGGCAAACCCACGGATTTAATGACGGTAACGAGTTGGCTCCAGGATCAGGGAGAGTTGGAGAAGGTGGGAGGCACAGGGAAGCTGGCCCAGTTAGTGGATCGCACGGTGTCGGCAGTGAATATTGACCGCTATGCCCTGCTGATCATGGAGAAATATGTGCGGCGGCAGTTGATTGGGGTGAGTTATGAAATTGCGGAGTTGGGTTATGACACGACGTTAGAGTTAGAGCAGGTGTTGGATCGCTCGGAACAGAAGGTATTTAACCTCACCCAAGAGCGGCCCCAAGAGGGTTTGGTGCATATTTCGGAGTCATTAATTGAAGCGTTTGCGACGATTGAAAACCAGCAGGATAGTACAACAATGCCGGGGTTAAGCTGTGGCTTTTATGACCTCGATGCGATGACCAGTGGTTTTCAACGTTCGGATTTAATTATTATTGCCGCCAGGCCGTCGATGGGAAAATGTTTAACGGGGGATACGGAAATTGTGCTGGCGGATGGGTCTGTCCAAACCCTTGAGGAAATTTATCAGCAACAAGGGGCTAAGTTGTTGACATTGGGGCCAGATTGGCGATTCCATTGGACAGAACCCTCGGTTTATGTGGATGATGGGGTTAAGCCGGTTTTTGAGGTGAAAACCCGGACGGGTCGCCGCATTGAAACAACGCTATCTCATCCGTTTTTAACGATTCAAGGGTGGCGATCGCTCCACAATCTCACCGTCGGGCAAAAAATTGCCGTCCCGCGCCACCTTCCAGTTTTTGGTACAGCACAAATTTCGGCGAAAGAGATCGAAGCGTTGGCGAACTCGACTTTATTAAATATCTACCCTGTGGTTTTCAATCTTGAAAAATCTCAAGTTGCTTTATTTTTAAATCGCCTCTTCGCTACCGATGGTTGGGCTACAGCTTTAAAAAGTGGTCAATCTCAAGTTAGTTATGCTAGTGTCAGCGAAACCTTAGCCCGACAAGTTCAGCACTTGCTCCTTCGCTTTGGGATTATTGCCCGACTTTACTCTATTAAAAATAGTCATTTCTCAATTAATCAGATAGATCGATCCCCCTCAATCCCCCTTAAAAAGGGGGAGGAAGAGTTATCAAGAGTTTTAGGCAAAACAGATCAGGATCATCATCGTCCCGCCTGGCAATTGGATATTACCGATTCTGACTCTTTACAGATTTTCATTGATCACATTGGTATTTTAGGGAAAGAAGCTGCTTTAGCAAAAATCACCACTGCTTTGAGTCAGCGGCGCAAACAAACCAACTGTGATTTAATTCCGGTAGAAATTTGGGAAGCTATAGCCACTGCCAAAGGCGAAGAATCCTGGAAGTCCTTGGCTACCCGTGCCGAATTCCAATGCACGAGTAATATTCATGTGGGTAAACGCGCCCTCAGTCGTCACCGTTTGTTAGCCCTGGCCACCGCCTTAGAAGATCCAGAATTACGGGCGATCGCCACCAGTGATGTTTATTGGGATGAAATTGTCGCCATTACCCCCCAAGGGAATAAACAGGTTTACGATCTGACAATTCCCGATCATCATAATTTTGTCGCTAATGATATTTGTGTCCATAACACCAGCTTTGCTTTAAATGTGGCGGCAAACATTGCCAAAAGCCATCAATTACCCGTGGCTATTTTTAGCTTGGAAATGTCTAAAGAACAGCTATCCCAACGCCTATTAGCCAGTGAAGCGGGGGTCGAAAGTAATCGGATTCGGTCAGGACATTTAATCGGTACGGAAATGGAAAAAATTGCCGTTGCCATTGGTACATTGTCGGAATTACCGATCTATATTGATGATAGTGTCAGTTTGACTGTGATGCAGATGCGATCGCAAGTGCGCCGTTTACAAGCGGAACAAAAGGGCAAAATTGGCGCAGTGTTGATCGATTACCTCCAGTTAATGGAAGGGGGGAGTGATAATCGAGTCCAGGAGTTATCGAAGATTACGCGATCGCTCAAAGGTTTAGCCCGTGAAGTCAATGCTCCCGTCCTCGCCCTTTCCCAACTCAGTCGCGGCGTAGAATCCCGCACCAATAAACGCCCGATGATGTCCGATTTAAGGGAATCCGGCTCGATCGAACAGGATGCCGATGTAATTTTAATGCTCTATCGGGATGCTTATTATAATCCCGACTCCCCCGATCGCAATGTGGCCGAAGCGATCATCGTTAAACACCGCAACGGCCCCACCGGAACCATTCGCCTCCTCTTTCAACCCGAACTCACCAAATTTGAAAACCTGGCCAGGGAGTAAATTTGAGATGAAATCCGCTGCAAGTCAGAAACCGGGTTTCTTGCATCTCCTCGTTCTTGACGAATATACTCACAGAAACCCGGTTTCTCAAGAGGTCTCTACTCATCGCTCAAGGCTTGCTGTTGACTGGAAAACCGCTGAATTCGGCTTTGAATTTCACCTAAGATCGCTTGCAATTCTCTGAGATCACTAGGGAGGAGATGAATAGATAGAATCTTTAACAGCGGATTAACATCTACAGGATAATTTAAGAGGAGGAGCAAAATATCGTTTTCATAAATACTCGCCCGGCTAAATTGTCCCTGGCGGTAAAGGGAGGGCAACGCATAGCATTTGAGGATGATCAGCCCTTCCACCGTGGCACACCGAACGAGGCGATCGCCAAATTGTCGTTCTGCTGAAAACTGCTCTAAAATCTCTTTGAATAACTCATTTTGAGTGAGCAAAATATCAACCTGTAACTGATCAAATAAACCGCGTATAAAATTCTGATTTTCATCATTGATCACCAATTCAGGCAAAGCATTCAGATCTGCACGAGCCAAAATCAAATCAATATCTTGAGTATTGCGCCCATCCACATAACTCAGTAAAGCTACACCGCCAACCAATAAGTAATTAACCTTTCTTGCCGCCAAAGCATCAAAAAAGACTTCAATCGTTTGCAAAAATTGATCCCGTTCAACCATTGCTGTTGCCCAATTTTTGACATCAAACCAAATCCCATTGCTGATAATTTCCCCAATTGCCGCCGTCATGTTATCCCCCTCAGGCACTTGTGAAAGTGGATGGATGTGGGGGCGCAAAATTTAAACCTTTTGCCCCCATGCCTATCTATTAAGTTTAGTCCTCAGAGGAAGGATCAGCCCGTATTTCGCATCCCCGCAGCAATGCCATTAATCGTTAACAACGCCCCCCGGAGGAGTTCCTCCTTACTGTAGCGGTAGTGAATCACCCCCGAAGCCTGACTACTGTATTGCCGCAACCGTTTCAGCAACGAAACTTGCAGAAAACCAAGGGGAACAATCGTGCCGTTACGCAGATATACAGACCGTTGCAACTCCGGATCATCATCCAACAGATTGGGAGTCCCCTTAATGGCCAGAATGATTTCACGGGTGAGATTGAACTCCTCCGCAATTTGATCAAACACCTTCATAAAGCGATCGCGATCCTCCGGTTGAGATAACTCCTGGACATAATGCTGCGCCATGCGCAGATCTACCTTGGCCAGCGTCATTTCCACCTTAGAAATCGCCATCCGACAGAAAGGCCATTTAAAGTAGAAATAGCGCATCAACTTGAGGTTTTCCTCCGGTTCCTCATCCATGAAACTCTTTAAGGCACTGCCCACTCCATACCAAGCGGGGAGTAAGAACCGGCTTTGCGTCCAACTAAATACCCAAGGAATGGCCCGCAGTGAGCTTAAATCCTTCTTGCCACTCTTGCGGCGAGCCGGGCGGGAACTAATTTGCAATTGGCTAATTTCCTGAATCGGAGTCACCGCCATAAAGAAATCAATGAAGTCCGGTTGCTCATAGATGAGGTTACGGTAGCAGGTGCGCGATCGCATCGCTAACTCCTCCATAATCTCATTCCAGGGGGCAATATCATCAAAGCCGCTGCCCAATAAACTGGATTGCAACACCGCTGTTGATGCCGTTTCGAGATGATAAAGCGCCAATTCCGGTAGGGAATATTTCGAGGCCAATACCTCCCCCTGTTCCGTAATTTTGATCCGGCCATTAATCGTCGAACTGGGTTGGGCCAAAATCGCCTCATAGGCGGGGCCACCCCCCCGGCCCACGGAACCGCCCCGACCGTGGAAAATCCGCAACGCAATGCCGTACTGACTGGCGATCGCCTGCAACGCCTTCTGCGCCTTATGAATCTCCCAATTACTACTTAAAAATCCCGAATCCTTATTACTATCCGAATAGCCCAACATCACCTCTTGAAGAGGTTGCACATGGGGCAGTTGGGAATAGAGGGCATCGGGTTCCGGCGTATGGAGGCGCAACGCATCATAGCCTCCCGCCAACGTTGCCCGGTACAGTTCCAACTCAAACAGCGACTTCATCACCGCCGGGGCCCGCTTCAAATCATCCACCGTTTCAAACAACGGCACAATCTGAATCCCACACATCCCCGTTACGGGATCATATAGCCCCGCCTCTTGGGCCAAAATCAGCACCTCTAAAATATCACTGACATCATTGCTCATGCTAATGACGTAGGTGCGACAAATTTGCGGCCCAAATTCCTTTTGGAGGCGGCGAATCATCCGGAACGTTTCGATGGTTTCCGTGGTGCGCTCCGAAAAAGGAGCCTCCGCCGGTACCAACGGCCGCCGCGTCGGCAGTTCCGCAATCAACCAATCCCGCCGCTCCTGCTCCGTCAGTTCATCGTAGGGTTTGGGTAAGGCTTGGATATAGTGGGCAATTTCCGTCAGCGCCTCAGAATGGCGTAAAGACTCCTGACGCACATCTAATTCAGTTAGATAAAACCCATAGATTTCTGCCTGGGTAATCAGCTTATCGAGGTCTTGGCAAGCAATCCCCGTTTCACTTAAATTCCGTTGCAACAGCCGCAATTCTGCCAAAAACTGATCCCCAGACTGATAAATTGCCTTGGGATTGATTTCATCTAACAATTTTTGTTGATGGGGGTTGGCACTGGTGAGGAGTTGGTTGCGATCTTTGGTGTTTTCCAGTCGCTTTTGAATGTAGGCCAACTTGAGGCGGTAGGGTTCCTGACGGTAGCGAATTGCTAACTTGTCGTAAACTTCCCCTAAATGGGCGCGGTCTTGTTCGAGGGAATCGAGCAATTCCGGCATGACGTTACTCCAGTGGAGCGAGAGACTCAGTTGCAGAATCAACTCATGGACGGAGGTGAGGTATTTTTCGAGGACAATATTGCGCTGATAGCAGGCGGTGCGCCAAGTCACTTCCGGTGTAACGGAGGGGTTGCCATCCCGGTCTGACCCGACCCAGGAGCCAAAATAACAAAACCGACTTTGGGGCGGGCGGAGATGGGGAAAGGTATCTTGGAGGGCTTGCTTGAGGCGGATCGACAATTCCGGTAGGGCATCAAACAGGACTTCTTGGAAATAATGGAGGGTATAGTCTACTTCATCCAAAACGGTGGGCTTGAACTGATGCAGTTCATCAGTACGCCACCAGAGGCGGATTTCCTCATGGAGTTGATGGGAGGCGGTTTCCGCTTCCCAGGAGTTATCTAGCCCTAGGCCCCGATAGGCTTCTTCGGCTTGATCCAGTTGGCGCAGCAGGTTGGAGATGCGCCGCTGTTTGCGGCGGATCGTGTGGCGGACGATTTCTGTGGGGTGGGCGGTGAAAACGAGGCGAATATCGAGATGATCCAGGAGCCGCTGGATCTTTTTGGGGGGCATATTCTGCTGGCGTAAATAGGGAAAGAGCCAGTGAAATGTGCCTGCTTTGGGCTTGGCGGCTTCACTCTCTTGGAGGTTCTTTTCCAATTGCCGTGCGCCTAAGGGCGGTACATCAAGGGTGTTGCTGTTGGTTTCCCCGTTGGACTCTGTTACCAATGGTGGGGGGGATTGGGGCGATCGCTGCTCTTTATAGGTAGCCCTGCGCGAGAGCCGCTGTTCCCGCTGTTCGTAATGCTGCTCAATGATGTTGATCAGTTGGAAATAGAGGGCAAAGGCACGGGCAGCGCGGATCGCTTCGTTGAGGTCAAGCTGTTCAATAACCGGCAGGACGGCGGATTTATCGAGGTTGGTGGTTTGGCCCTCCGGGGAGCAGATGGCCCGGAGTTGACGCAGGAGATTGACGAGGGGTTGGCCACATTCGGATACCAAGACCGATTCCCATAGATCTTCAACCATCTTGAGGCGATGGTGCAACAGGAGCATCGAGTTGGAGGGTAGTTGCAAGGTTTGCTCTGGGGATTGAAGCAGCGAACTCATGATGGGCGATGGTTGCAGATACTACGGTAGTCTAAGGGATCTCCGGGGTTAACGCGCCGATTTCGACACGTTTAGCAACAGAGAGTTACGTTTATCAATCTAGGGATGGACGGGTGGGGAAGGGGAGAACGGGGAGGCGATCGCCCCGGAACAGTTCTGTACTCACTTCGCCCCAGGTTTGGAGGCTAGAGGCGATCGCTGCTATGGCAAAAACCCCTCCCAAAAAGGGAAGTGTGGCGATCGCCAAAAGGATGGGAGTGGGGGGGGCTAACTGTTGGGAATTCACAGGCATTTACAAAGCTGAACTGCTCAGTAGTTTAGCCGAAAAATACCCCTTTGCCTGTAGTGATTAGATCCAAAGGGTTCATACAGGAATTGTTTTTTTTGCTGTAGCCAAAAGCACGAAAAAAGGCAGATCCCCCCTGCCCCCCTTAAAAAGGGGGGTTCTGAATTGAACCCCCTTTTTAAGGGGGTCGGCGTAGCCGGGGGGATCCTAAGCATCCAGCCGAAGCCAGCCCCCCAACATTCCCTTAAACCTTCGCCTCTTCGAGGATCAACTTCGATCGCTTCACCGTTTCGGGAATCTCAATGGGATAGTTCCCCGTGAAACAAGCCGAACAAAAATCTTGGGGATGATCCCCAGTCATATTCAGCATCCCCTCCCAACTCAGGTAATAGAGACTATCCACACCAATATGGGCCGCAATCTCCTCCACGGATTTCGTCGCCGCAATTAATTGGTCTTGGGTATCGGTATCTAGCCCGTAGAAACAGGGGTGAGTGACCGGCGGCGAAGAAATCTTCATGTGGACTTCCTTGGCCCCCGCATCCCGCAACGCCTTCACCAGCTTGCGGCTTGTGGTTCCCCGCACAATCGAATCATCAATAATAATCACCCGCTTATCCACCAACACATCTTTAAGGGGATTCAGCTTCATGCGGATGCCCGTTTCCCGCATTGCTTGGGTGGGCTGGATAAACGTGCGCCCCACATAGCGGTTTTTAATCAGCGCCTCAGCGTAGGGAATTTTGGAGGTTTCTGCATAGCCAATGGCCGCCGGAACGCCGGAATCCGGCACCGCAATCACACAATCGGCTTCTGTGTAGGATTCCCTCGCCAACTGTTGCCCTAATCGTTTGCGGTAGCTGTAGATCGTTTCATCCTGCACCAAACTATCGGGACGGGCAAAATAAATCATTTCAAACACACAGAGTTTTCGCTCTGGTTTTTGCGCCCAATGGAACGAAGCCATCCCCGCCTCACTGATCCACACCAATTCCCCCGGCTCCACATCTCGGAGATATTCCGCGCCAATGATATCCAGGCCGCAGGTTTCCGAGGCGAGGACGTAGCGGTTAGGACTGCCGGGGAGCATCCCGATCACCAGGGGGCGAATGCCGTTGGGATCGCGCACCCCCATCAACCCATCGGGCGTGCCAATGACGAGGCTATAGGCCCCTTCGCAGAGTTTGAAGGCACTAATCGCCCCATCTAACCAAGTTTTACCCTGATCGACTTCATTGCCGATCGCCAGGGCGATCATTTCTGAATCCGTTGTGGTGATAAATTCGCAATCCCGCCGGGTCAGTTCTTCCCGCAATGCTTGGGTATTGACCAGATTGCCATTGTGGGCCAGGGCGAGATTGCCCAAGCGACAACGGACGATCGCCGGTTGGGCATTGACCACCAAACTCGATCCGGTGGTGGAATAGCGGGTGTGGCCCACGGCGAGATCGCCGGGGAGTTCATTTAAAATCGTTTCGTTAAAAACTTGGGAAACTAAGCCCATTTGTTTATGGCAGGTGAGGCGATCGCCCTCAAACACCGCAATTCCTGCCGATTCCTGACCCCGATGCTGGAGGGCATAGAGGCCAAAATAGGTCAACTTGGCCGCAACTTCTCCAGGGGCATAGAGACCAAAGACACCACAGGCCTCCTCCATTTTGTCAGGACGTTCTGGGGTGCGCGTCAACAGATCCGATGGGGACTCATCCAGGGGGTCGGATTGGTGGGGAAACATAGGCGGTGGCTGGCTCCAGAGTAGGGCGAAAAGCTGTAGTATAGCGAGATCCCCCAAGGGTTGGATCGATTCCGTTCCTTCAGGATTGCGCTTAACATCCCTTAATCTTCCCTTAAGATTGCCCTTCTTTACAAGGGGGAATCCCCCTAGAAATGGGATTCAATGCCCGTCAGCCAGCGATCGCGCAGCCGCTGGATCGGAATCGCCAAAGCATATTGATTATGGGGGGTCAAAATTTGCAATGTGGCCAGGGTCACGCGGCCCAACATCCGCCAATTTGTACCCAACTGCGCCGTTAACAATAACTCCCACTCCTCCTGATGGGCCGAGGCTACGGAAACCAAAATTTGCCCCGCCACCTCGCCAAACAGCACCTCATCCCACCGTTGGCTTGGCTCCTCAAACCGCAACACCGCCCCAAAATGCCCACTAATACAGCATTCCGCCAAAGCCACTGCTAGGCCGCCTTCCGCGCAATCATGGGCCGATCGCACCCAACCCTGACGAATCCCCTCCCGACAGGCCGCCTGCACCTGCCGCTCCCGCTCAAAATCCACCTGGGGAGGTTGCCCCGCTACCGTTCCGTGGATCGTTGCTAAATATTCTGAGCCGCCCAACGTTGTCACCGCCTCTGCCCCCAACAAATAAATCCAATCCCCCTCATGCTGCCAACCCTGGCCACAAACCTGGGTGACATCCTCCACTCGCCCCACCATACCGATCACGGGGGTGGGATAAATGGCCGTGGGTTTGCCGTTACTATCTAAAGTTTCGTTATAGAGGGAAACATTCCCCCCCGTAACCGGCGTACCCAACTCCCGGCAAGCTTCGGCAATCCCCCGGCAGGCTTCCGCCAACTGCCAATAACCCGTCGGCTTTTCCGGACTGCCAAAATTGAGGTTATTGGTAATCGCCAAGGGTTCCGCCCCCACACAGCTTAAATTGCGGGCTGCTTCAGCTACCGCTGCTTTTGCCCCTTCGTAGGGGTTGAGATAAACATAGCGGGGGTTACAGTCTGTTGTTGCCGCCACCCCTCGCCGCGTCGTCGTCCCGGCCAACTGGGGCCGCACCCGCACCACCGCCGCATCCGCACCACCAGGGAGGAGCACGGTATTGTTCTGGACTTGGTGATCATACTGGCGATAGACCCAATGTTTCGAGGCGATGGAGGGGACGGCCATGAGGCGCATCAGGATTTCATTCCAGCCGGTTAATTCCCCATCGAGGATCACCCCTTCGGTGGTACAGGGGGGCAATTGCTCAGGACTCCATTGCCAAGCGGTTTGGGCATAGGCAGGAGGTTCATCGGGGAGTGCGTGGTGGTAGATGGGCGTGTTGTTGGCCAGGGCGGTGGCGGCAATTTCAGCGGCGATCGCCCCCTTGTGAAAAATTCGCACCACCGGCTCCGCAATCACCTGACCCGCCACCACCGCCTGCAAACCCCAACGGTGGAAAATCTCGATCAGTTCCTGTTCCCGCCCCTGGTGGGCCACAAACAACATCCGCTCTTGGGATTCGGACAGCAGGTATTCATAGGGGGTCATGCCGGTTTCCCGCGCCGGGATCAAATCCAGATCCAACTCCACCCCCACGCCGCCATTGGCCGCCATTTCCGAAGTCGAGCAGGTAATCCCCGCCGCCCCCATATCCTGAGCCGCTACAACCGCCCCGGTTTTAAACGCCTCTAAACAGGCTTCAATCAGGGATTTTTCTAAAAAGGGATCCCCCACCTGCACCGCTGGCCGGTCATCGAGGGAAGCATCGGTCAATTCCGCACTGGCAAAACTTGCCCCCCCCATACCATCCCGGCCTGTCGTCGATCCCACATAAAGCACCGGATTGCCCACGCCACTCGCCCCGGATTTAACAATCGTTTCCGTTTCCATCAACCCCAAGGCCATGGCATTCACCAACGGATTGCCCCCATAGGCGGGATCAAAATAGATCTCTCCCCCCACCGTCGGCACGCCCACACAATTGCCATAATGGGCAATCCCTTCAACAACCCCGGCAAAGAGCCGCCGGGTGCGGGCATCCTCTAAAGAACCAAAGCGTAGCGAGTTTAAAATTGCAATGGGTCGCGCCCCCATGGTGAAAATATCCCGGAGAATCCCCCCCACCCCCGTTGCGGCTCCCTGGAAGGGTTCGATCGCACTGGGGTGATTGTGGGATTCAATTTTAAAAGCGAGGCGTAACCCCTCCCCTAAATCCACCACCCCGGCATTTTCCCCCGGCCCCACCAAAACTTGGGGGCCTTCCGTGGGGAATTGGGAGAGTAATGGCCGGGAGTTCTTATAACAGCAATGCTCACTCCACATCACGCCAAACATCCCTAACTCAGCCCGGTTAGGGTGACGACCGAGGCGGCGGACGATATCTTCGTATTCTTCGGGTTTAAGACCTTCGGCGGTGATTTCGGCAGGGGTGAACATAAAGACGCGGGAAAGAGAAGCACCTTTAGTTTACGCGGGTCGGGGCCATGGTGGGGAGTTGCGCCCCAGACCAAACCGGTTGCTGGCGTTGGCCATGGACAATGGGTTGATCTCCAGCGGCTAGTTGGGTTTGGCTCCGATTAACGAGCCACAATAACCAAGGCTCTTCCCCCAACACCCCGGCACGAAACAAGACCCCTTCGGGATCCAACTGACTCCAACCCAAAAGCACCGCATTGGAATGCTCAATCCCCTTAGGGCTAAGGGTTTGGGTTGTGTGGCTGTGGCGATCCCAGATCACGGCGTAGTCGGAGGCGATGGAGGTGCTGAGGAGGCCCTCAAATTGACGGGCGAGGAGGCGATCGCCTCCCTCTGACCAGGAAACTGGCAACAATACCGAGGCCATCCCCGCCGCTGCTTTACTCTGTTCAGTCTGATTGACCATTTCCACCGCCACGGGGGAGGCGGCGGTAATGGTTTGCAATTCACCCGTTTTGAGATCTTCTAAAAACATCACACTACTGACGGTGCTGCGGAAAAAGCGGGGATCAATCGCCATTTTCAAGCGACTATAGGCGGCATATTGGCCATCGGGGGAGACCATGGCCGGGCTGCGATAGTAGCGGGGTTCGAGGTGGGGGAGTTCTTGTAATTCTTGATGGGTGGAAAGGATCCATTGCCAGGGGATGGGATAGGGGCTATTGAGGGGATCGCCAAAATCTGACTCTGGGCTAGATGGAGTTTCGGAGGGGCTGGGCAAGGGTTCCCCCGTTAAAGTCACCGGATTTTTGCCCAGGAGCAATTGACGGGGGGCGGTGGGAGACTGAGCGCCCGATGGCAAAGGCAAGAGGAGGAGCGGGAGACTGCGGGGATAGGCCACAGCCGGAGGCAAAATGGTTTTCACGCTTTAACGGCAATCTTTAAAAGGGTAGGGACTTGATCGCCATTCTAAGCGGGGGAGGGGCAAGGTTAAACGGACAAATCAATGGTTTTATTGACGAAAATCTGCCCATCTCTCCGATTCGGATTGTGATCCGAGCATTGTAGGATAGAGGCTATTGTCTTTGGCTCTGAGCGGCTGTGATCGCGCCCCAATCTGACTCTTTCGATATTGCCCCAAAAACCGCCACCTGGCTCCAAAAGCTTTGGGGGCTGTGGTGGACGCTGTTCACCCTGGGCTTAGGGATGGTCTTTACGGGATCCTTGGGAATTTTAATTGCCCTCAACCAAGATCCCCCCCGGCCTAAAGCAGATCCCCCAATCCTCACCGCCCTATGGGAACGATATGGCCCTCGCCCGCGCCGCCCATCGCCCCATTTAGCAACGATCACTCAACCCTTGCCCGATGAAATTGCGACGGTGGCCGGGGCGTTGGAGCGGTTAGGCGATCGCCTCACCATCCTCGAAGCGCAGTTCGGCCTCCCCCCCTCCACCGCCACGCTGGAAACCCGCCTCGCCACCCTCGAAGCGGCCGCCCAAGATCCCCAAGGCATTAACCTCACCGCCCTACCGGCCAAACTGCCGGGCCAACGCTTTTACCTGACGTTACCCACATCCCTGGTGTTTGACGACAGCTTGCAAATTAGCCCCCAAGGGGAGCGGATTTTAAATGTGGTTTCCCAAGATTTGGCGCAATATTCAGGGGAAACGATCCGGATTGCTGCCCATATTGCCCAAAACCAGAACCCCAAAATCAATCAGGAATTAGCCTATCAATTGGCCCAAAAAACCGCCACCTATCTCCAACAGGGGGGAGCGGCCCGCTGGGTTGTGGTGGGCTATGGTGTGGAGTCAGCCCAAAATACAACGTCCCCCGTTCAACGTCTGGAAATTGCGGTGGATTGAGCCATCACCTCCAACCCCTTTGCCAAACTGTGGGAGAGGGGAGAATTGTTGATCAATCATTGAGGAGTTTTTAATGAAACTTGTGTTTTTTGGTACGCCGGATTTTGCGGTTCCTAGTTTGGAGCGGTTGCTGGCTGAACCGAATTTTGAGGTTTTAGCGGTGGTGACGCAACCGGATAAACCAAGGGGCCGGGGTAAGGCGTTGATTCCTTCACCAGTGAAGGCCGTAGGGATAGCGGCGGGCCTTCCTTGTTGGCAACCCCGCCGGATTAAAAAAGACCGGGCAACGTTGGCGCAATTACAGGCCTATGGAGCCGATGCCTTTGTGGTGGTGGCCTATGGTCAGATTTTATCAGCGGAAATTTTAGCGATGCCCCGCTTGGGTTGTATCAATGGCCATGGTTCGCTGTTGCCGGCCTATCGGGGTGCGGCCCCGATTCAATGGAGCCTTTACCATGGGGAAACGGTGACGGGGATGACGACGATGCTGATGGATGTGGGCATGGATACGGGGCCGATGTTGCTTAAATCCACGTTACCCATTGGTTTGCTGGATCATGCTCAAACGGTGGGGGAAGGGTTAGCTCGGCAATGCGGGGATCTGTTGGTGGAGACGTTGAGCGCTTTAGATCAGGGAACCGTGGAGCCGGTGGCGCAAGATCCCGAACAAGCGAGCTATGCCCCCTTGATTGAAAAAAGCGATTACCGGGTGGATTGGCAACGGGGGGCGATCGCCCTTCACAACCAAATCCGGGGTTTTTATCCCCATTGCCAGGGGGAATTCCGGGGCAACCCGTTAAAAATCCTCACCACAATTCCCCTCGTTGCCGATGTCCTCCCCCAATTACCCGCACCCTTACAAACCCTAGCCCCCCAATGGCAAGATCTCCCCATTGCTGAACCGGGAACGGTGGTGCAGATCCTCAAAAAATCGGGGCCGGTAGTGCAAACCGGCGAGGGTTTGTTATTGCTGACCCAAGTGCAACCGCCGGGCAAACGCCCCCAATCGGGGAGCGATTTCGCCAACGGGATGCGGTTAGGGGTGGGCGATCGCTTTGTTTAGGTTTAGCCTGGGGAGGGGCGTAAAATTTTTCGCCCCTACAAACACCCTCGTTACTTGGCTCTGCCAAGTAATGCAAAATTGGAGGCTCTGCCTCCAGGCGGCGGAGCCGCGAGGTTTGCGTGCTACGGCGGAGCCGTAGCACGAGAATCTTGACCTAGGCAAAATTTGCGGGGGGTTGGCGGAGTTGTTGCTGGACTAACGCTTCCAATTCCTGGCGCTTCACTTCTTTGCCCTGGCTCAACTCCCCCGGCTGCTCGAAAAAAACCAAACTATCCACCGGCTTCATTGCGAACAGTTGGAATAGAATTTGCATAATCGGTAAGGCTACCGGCCGCAGATCAGGGTTGCCACGACCGCTAAACGTCACAGCATCTTGGGGGGAGGAAAACCCATAGACGACCTTTTTCTCTAACTGTGGCGTAGCCCGGTTGCTCAGGGTGGTGAGTACCCAACGCTGTTGGGCATTTTGCATAATGTAATAGTCCCGGTGCTGCATTTTCGCCCCATAGGCCCGCAACACCGGAATAACGGCCCTTTCCAGCAGTTGGGGCGTTTTCCCATCTTGGGGGGCATGGTGGAGTAATTGCTGGAGTTGCGCCTCAATATCCATGGCCATGGTGTCAATCTCAGGGTGAGCTTTCACAGGTTTTGCCACGGATTGCGGCAAAATCTCCCCGTATTTTAATCGCGATGGGAACCTGAACGGGGGGATTCGGACTCTTTAAGGGGAAAGACTCCCCAAAATTTACGGGTTTGCGGTGCATCTGAATTGAATAAACGGAATCCATCCCACCTTGTAGGCCATCCTCCAGGGCGGGGAAACATCCCAAAAATCCCCTTGAGGGGTTGGGGTGGGAAGGCCCTTGGTAAACGATGCACCCCTTACCCTTGACTGTGAGTAACCCCGACGTGGAATTGATCACCCAAACCCTCTATCAACAATTCTGTCGGCAGACCTCTGCCAACAAAACCCACTGTTGGGATGTGGCCAGCCGCTTGGTGGCGGAGGTGTGGCGGATTTGTGAAGAAAGCCAGCGCATTCAAGTTTCTGGAGAAATTGAAAATTGGGCTAATACCCTCGGACAACATCGGTTTAAACAATGCCTGCGCTATTACAAGCTGGGATCGAGCCGGGGCCGGGTGCATTTGCAAAGCTTGCTTAGTTCCATTATCTATCGCTATATTTTGCCCCCCCAGGGGGCGAGTAGTTATCAAGGCCGGGTGGCCCTGATTGAGGATTTTCTTCAGGGTTTTTATTTGGAGGCGTTGAATATTTTTCGCCGCGAGACGGGCCTGCCGGGAACCTATACGCCGCGATCGCTCCTGGAATTGGCGGAATATATGGCCTTTTGTGAACGCTACGGGAAGCGGCGGATTCCTTTACCGGGACGGCGATCGCAACAGTTGATCATCCTCCGCGCCCAAACCTTCTCCCAAAAACAACCCCTAGAAGCTTCTGTGGATATGGACAGTGCCGCTGAAGGGGGCTATGGGGGCGGGGAGGGCGATCGCCATGATCCCCTGATCCAGCAATTGCGCCTCCTCCTCAGCCATGAACCGCCCGGTAGTAATGAAGGAAGTTTATGTGAAACAATCATTGAGGAAGTCCTGCGCTATTTTGAAGAGCGCAACCAAAATGATTGCGCCAATTACTTCATTTTGCGGCTCAAGGATCTTTCCGCACCGGAAATTGAAGCGATTTTAGACTTAACCCCTCGCCAGCGGGATTATCTACAGCAGCGCTTTAAATACCATCTTGTGCGCTTTGCCCTTTCCCATCGTTGGGAATTGGTACATCAGTGGCTTGAAGCGGATTTAGAGCGTAATCTAGGGTTAACCCCCCAGGAATGGCAACATTTTCACAGCGAACTCACGGAACAACAGCAAACCCTGTTAGAACTGAAGCAGGCGGGGCAGGAAATGGGGGCGATCGCTCAGGCCCTTTCCCTCACCCCAACGCAGACCGAAAAGCAGTGGTTTAAACTCTTAGCCATGGCCTGGGACATTCGGAACTGTTCAGTATCCTGATCAGGGGCATCTCGAAATGAATAGTAACATGAACAACAATTTGGACTGGTTGTGTCAGGAGCTGCTTGCCAGTTTTGATCAACAGTCCAAATCTGAACAATCTTCTCTCAAACAGGGTCGCGATTTTGTCCTGCCCTCCTGGGATTCATCTGCTCAGGACGGAGAAAGCAACCTCGATGATTCCTGCAACTGGGAAGACGAGGCGTGGGATGTGGCATCTTCCAATGGTGGTGAATCTGCTCTAACCCCTCAACCTTTTTCCCTGGGAGACCTTCCAACCGTGCAAAAACGTTTTCAAACCTTGCTCAAACAGCGACTTTACAGCGAAATGCAGCGCAATCCGCCCCGCTTCCCCTGGGAGCATGAAGGGGAAAATTATCGCGTTGATTACAGTGACGATCTCACCGGGAGCCTCACCCGTGCTCAACAGCTTTGGCTCCCCCATCTCACCGATGTCCTGCCGGTGGCCATGCCGCCCCAGATCCTCGCCAAGCTCCTCGAAGCCTGTAGTCAGGTGATTGGGTCAGTGCGGCCCCAAACCGCCAAAATGGTTAATGCCGTTCAGCCCCTCTTCCCCGACTACGCCCAAACCTTAAACGAGGTGATGGGTCGGATTCGGCTTTCCCCTAGCCTCTGCCCCACCCGCTTCTCCGCCGCCGATCAGGAGCAGCAACGGCAAAAATTGGCGGCGTTGCTGCCGGTGGACTATGGCCAAGCCACCTTAGAGCAACAGATGGTGTTATCGCTCTTGGTGGCCAAAGAAGTCCTTGATCTCCTGACGATCGCCCTTTCACCCCGACAAACCCAGATCGAACGGTTGTGGATGACCGCCAGCGGCGTTGTCCGGTTGGCGGTAGATTATGATCCCCTCGCGGCTCAAGCGGGGGATTGGATGAGCCAGACTCCGCTGCGGGCGAGGGTGCAGTTGCCTGGCGGCGGGATGCTGGCTTTAAAAACGGCTCAGGATACGATTACGACCCAACGACAAACCGCCGGTTATTTGAGTGTGGAGCTTTCCCAATGGGAGATGGGGGCTTGCTACCTGCTCACGATAGGACTGGATCAACCGGTGACAAGTTCCCTGAAATTTGCCATCAGTTGCCAGCCCTAGTACGCCAAGGCAGAAGGATGAAGGCAGAAGGCAGAAAGGGGCATCTCTCTTGGGCTAAGGTTCTGCCTTGCAGGTATGGTCGGGTGATTTCCGCCACGCTGTACTAAGGTTTAGCGCATGGTGACGAATTCTTCCGCCGCACTGGGGTGAATGCCCACGGTGGCATCAAAATCGGCCTTGGTGGCTCCGGTTTTGAGGGCGATCGCCACCCCCTGGATAATTTCCGCTGCATCATCCCCGACCATGTGGGCCCCTAATACTTTGTCCGTTTCGGTGTTAACGATCAGTTTCATCAGGGTTTTTTCGGTTTTCCCCGGCAAAACATAGTACATGGGGCGGAATTGGCTGCGGTAGACCTTGACGGCCTCGCCATATTGGGCGAAGGCTTCGGCTTCGGTCATGCCGACGGTGGCGGCTTCGGGGGTGGTGAAGACGGCGGAGGCGACGTATTCGTAGCTCATCAGTTTCGATTGCCCCCCAAAGACGCTATCAGCCAGACAGCGGCCTTCTTGGATGGCAACGGGGGTGAGGTTGATGCGATCGGTGCAGTCGCCCACAGCATAGATATGGGGTTCAGCGGTTTGGCTGAATTCATTGACGGCGATCGCCCCATTTTGTACTTCCACCCCCGTATTTTCCAGCCCCAAATTTTCTAAATTGGGTTTACGGCCTGTGGCGGCCAACCCCACCACATCGGCAAACACCGTTTCTTCCCCTTCTGGCCCTTCAACTTTCACCATTAACCCTTGCTCACCGGCTTGAATCTCAACGGGTTTCGTTTGGGTGAGGATCTTGATCCCATGCTCAACCATTGAATTTTGAATCTGGGTACGAATATCCTGATCAAAACCCCGGAGGATATGGTCAGCGCGGATAATTTGGGTTACATCTGATCCCAAGCCGTGCAAAATGCAAGCAAATTCACAGCCAATATAGCCGCCCCCTAAAATCACAATCCGCTTGGGCTGTTCCGGGAGATGGAAAATTTCATCGGAGGTAATCGTATGTTCAATGCCGGGGATCGTGCTGGGTTTGACCGGCTGGCCCCCCACCGCGATTAAGATCCGTTCAGCGGTGATTTTTTGATCCCCGACGGCGAGGGTGTGGGCATCGATAAATTGGGCATAGTGGCGGAAGATTTCCACTTTGGATTTATCGAGCATGGTTTGATAAATCCCATTGAGGCGATCGACTTCCCCATTCACCGCCCCCATCAGGGTGGGCCAATCAAAACCGCCAGGGGTGACGCTCCAGCCATAGCCGCGACTTTCTTCAAATTGGGCGGGAAAATGGGAAGCATAGACCATCAGTTTTTTCGGCACACAGCCCCGATTGACGCAGGTTCCCCCCAAGCGGCCAGATTCGGCGATCGCCACCTTTGCCCCATATTCAGCGGCACGGCGGGCGGTGGCGATGCCCCCCGATCCTGCCCCAATCACAAACAGGTCATAATCGTAGCTCATGAATCCTCCAAGTTCGATCTAATCGGCCCTCTCCAGTGTCGCAAATTTCCCCGCCCCCTGGGCCAGGTCTCATGCCTCATTCTCCTCGCAACACCTGGGCGGCGTTTAATCGCTCTTGCTGGCCCCATTGGGTTAATAATCCGGAGTTGAGCAAGGGAGGGCGCAAGGGGGGGCGCAAGCATTGCGCCTCTACAAGCACATCGTAGGGGCGCAAGGCTTGCGCCCTTGGGGGTTTGGGTTAGGATGGGGGGGTGTTTTTTTGGGGAGGGGGCGATGGTTTGGCCGTTTGGGAAGAAGAGGCGGGGGCCGAATTTTGCAAGAATGTGGGAGGGTTATTGGGGACGATGATATATCGCGTGGAATTTCGCCCCCGTGCGCTTAAGGATTTGCAAGGGTTAGATCGTGGTAATCAGAAACGGATTCTTGCTAAAATTGAAATGCTCAAAACGGATTTACAGGGAGATGTTAAACGGTTGAAAAATTTCTCACCTAATTATCGTTTACGAGTTGGTGATTATCGGGTTTTGTTTGAAGTCGAGGCGAGTTTAGTCATTGTTTATCGCATCAAACATCGCCGTCAAGCTTATTCTTAAGAGGTTTTTAGGATTTTAAAATATGGTTCAGTTACATCCTCAATTTTTTCCAAAAAATGGCAAAACTGAATATGTGGTTTTGCCTTATACAGAGTTTTTGGCGTTACAGGAGTTGTTGGCAGATTTGGAAGACTGGGAAGACTTGCAACAGGCTAAGGCGGAGGATGATGATGGGCCTAATTTAACGTTGGACGAAGTGAAGCAGGCGTTAGGATTATTGTGATTGTTGTTCAATAAAAATAAATCTCACGCTCCATCAGCAACCTCATCTAAGGTTTGGGGTTGAGGATGACGCTGGAAAAATTTCTGTTCTTGGCGAATCGCTAAAATGGTTGGCCGATTCATCACTAATAGTGTTAGTGTCGCTCGTCCGATTGCCGTTAAACCGACTACAGACACATCATCCCAAGCAAAATGTTCAAACCAGTTTTGGCTTCGGGGATTAAAAATTGGAACGGTTTGGTTTGTTTTGGGATCAATAGCGGTTTGACGTGCGCCTTTTCGTAATGAACAAGACACACAAGCGAGGGCTAAATTAGCGAATGATGTTTCTCCACCTGCGGTAAGGGGAAAAATATGATCAATATGAAATGTGGCTTCTTGCCCAATTTGGGATAGGCCACAATATTCACAGTAATTCTGGGCGCGATGAATCACTTGTTCGCGCAATGATTCGGGAATATATCGCATTAGTGGGTGTTTTGTCGTTGAGCGCGAAGATGAAGCAGGGAGAGGAATTCGGCGAGTTCAACGAGGCCGAGGGCTTCGGCGTTTTCCTCTGGGGTGAGGGGCTGACCTGTATCTTGGCGATCGAGTAGGCTTTGTAAGCGGTTTTGGAGGGCGGTGGGTAGTTGGAAGTGTAGGAGTTCGCTGGGTAGGGTAATGGTATCCATAGGGGATGAGGCTGTTGAGTTATTGTCAGTATATGAATTTTAAGAAAACTGGGGAATTTTGGGGAGATTGGGGATGAATGCAGTTATAAATCCTCCAGGGTTGCTGTTTTTTTGGCATCCATTGCTTCGGTGAAAAGAAAGTCAAGTTTGCCGCTGTTGCTATCGGCTTCAATTTGTTGATCCCATTGTTGCCAATCTTGGGCGATTAGCCATTCTCGAAGGTGGGCAATGTCTTGGGGGGGGAGGGCATTAATTTCGGCTTGGATCTGTTCTAGGGTGAGGGCCATGGGGATTGCATTGAATTGGTGTTTCTATTGTATCCATTGCGTTTGTTGAAGGGGAGAGGCGGTAGGGGGTGTAAGGGGGGCGCAAGGGAGGGCGCAAGCGTTGCGCCCCTACAAGCACATCGTAGGGGCGCAATGCTTGCGCCCTTGGGGTTTTGGGTTAGGATGGGGCGATGGTTTGGCCGTTTGGGAAGCAGAGAAACATCCTATTGAGGAGGATGCCACCCCACACTAACCCAACGCTGTCGAGCCAGAACGATGATGATACGATTCATTCGCAGTGTGTTTACTGTAACTCGGCCTGTGGGCGTGATCCCTTCCACCTGGGTTTTATCTGCACTCCATACAAAATGATCAGACCAAGATTGTTTGATGGGATTAAACAAGGGGGCTGTTTCTCCAGAAACCACGTCCAAGGCTTCTGTGCTATAGGATTTAAACAGGTTGCAAGCTGAACAAGCCAAGCAAAGATTTTCGGAGGTTGTTGAGCCGCCTTTGGATATAGGTTGGATGTGATCGCAGGTCATGGCAACCCCACTATTCACTGCTGTGGTGAGGCAATAACAACAGCGATCGCCATCCCGTTTGGCGATTTGTTGTCGCAATGGGTCGGGAATCGGTACAGACATTAGACGGGCTGGGGCAGGCTCACGCCATGGCCTCTCCACCGTAAGATTGCGGCGGCTTGGGCTTTACAGAGCATGAGGCGATCGCATTCATCTTGGAGGCTGAGGAGTTCTTGTTGTTCTTGAGGGGTGAGGGGTTGGGGGGATTCTAGCAGGATTTCGATGCGTTGACTGGTGGCGATCGGTAAACGGCGATGAACCCACTGCCACAGGGCATCATCTTCGAGTTTGTCGAGTGAGGCGAGGTCTGTCTGATATTCGGGGGGGGCATTTGACCAAAGGGGAGGACTGCCAATTTCGAGGACGCGCAAAACGATTTCTTCGAGGGGGCGTTGCATGGCTTGAGCGGTATCGAGCAAGCGACGATACAGGGGTTCTGGGAGTTGTAGGGTGAGGGTTTCGGACATTGGCTTTCCCATCTGTGGTTCAGGGTTTTCTTATTGTAGGTTGGGTTCGGCGTGGGATGGGCGCAAGCGTTGCGCCCCTACAAGCACATCGTAGGGGCGCAATGCTTGCGCCCTTGGGGTTTTTGGTTAGGATGGGGGGGTGTTTTTTTGATGGGGAAGGGGCGATGGTTTGGCCGTTTGGGAAGAAGAAACAGCAGGGGCCGGATTTTGTGGGGGCGTTGCGGGTTGTGGTGGGGCGGGTCTTAGGTTTTTGGGGTTGCTCACTTGTTGAATTCTGAACCTGTGATGAAAATTCCTAACCCAGAACAGGCTGTCATCCCTTTTGAAAAATTGGAGGGCTATTCGTTAAATCCTAATCATCCAGAAGGAAAACACAAGGCTCTGGTTTTTCAATCGGCTCTTGGCATTAATCTAGATAATGCTAATGATCTACGCAGTACGTTAAAGGAGGTGCTTCAGGAAAAAGAGGCGATCGCCACGAGTCTAAGTCAATATGGTCAAAAATACCAACTTGATTTTGAAATGACGCGGAATGAAAAGACTGCTGTGATTAGAAGTATTTGGATTGTTCCGTCTGGGAAGAGTTTTCCTCGGTTGATCACTTGTTATATTTTGTGAGGGAATTATGGAAATTTTAGATGTTGTTGCGTTGATGACGAATTTACCCCAGGAAAATTTATGTCGGGGGCAAGTGGGGACGATTGTTGAGGTGTATGAGCCGGGGGTTTTCGAGGTTGAGTTTGTGGATTTACAGGGCAAGACCTATGGTTTAGCAACGTTGCATGAGGAGCAGTTGATCAAGTTGTATTATCAAAGGGTTTTAACTAGCCCAACCAACCAGAATGTAATGGTCAGTTCTTGAGGTTTGGGGCTGGGGTTGTGTGACGAGGGTTTTGGGTTAGGATGGGGGGGTGTTTTTTAAGGGGAGGG